>JAICPV010000393.1 GCA_025929655.1 Pyrinomonadaceae bacterium | reverse complement strand
CGTCGGGCCGACCAAAGACCGCGGCGAGCAGACCGGGATTGTCATTCGGAACGGATATATTATCGCGGAATGGGGTGAGCCGTCCCGCGTCGACATGACGCACAGTGTGACAAAGAGTTTGCTTTCATCAGTCGTCGGGGTCGCGTTCGACCGGAAATTGATCCGAAGTCTTCAGGATAAAGCGTTCGATTATGCAGCACCGATCCTTCCCTATCAGCCGGGCCAAAGGTTCGATAGGGCGGAACGCTTCGGGCAATCGACGTTGATCGATCTCTTTGCGACCGAACACAATCGAAAGATCACATGGGAACACCTGCTCCGTCAGACAAGCGACTGGGAAGGCACGTTGTGGGGCAAGCCGGATTGGGCCGACCGCCCGGACCGCGATTCTAGCAAATGGCTGAACCGCCCGAGAAAAGAGCCGGGGTCGGCCTACGAATATAACGACGTACGTGTGAACGTGCTCGCTCTTGCAGCGCTGAACGTCTGGCGTCGACCCCTGCCGGAGATTTTGAAGGATACCATTATGGACGAGATAGGCGCTTCTAACACATGGCGTTGGTACGGTTACGAGAATTCGTTCGTTGTGATCGACGGCCGGATAATTCAATCGGTCAGCGGCGGCGGGCATTGGGGCGGCGGAATGTTCATCAACGCTTACGACATGGCGCGTTTCGGTTTGCTGACCCTGCGAGGCGGGAGATGGGGCAACAAACAATTGCTGTCGAGCGAATTCGTAAAGCAGGCAAAAACTTCGACAGCCGTGCAGCCGACTTACGGTTTCATGAACTGGTTCCTGAATACGGACAAGAAACTTTATCCGAATGCGCCCGCCTCGGCGATCATTCACACCGGAAACGGGACGAATATCATTTACTGCGATCCGGAAAATGATCTCGTCGTGGTTGTGCGTTGGATCGAGAATAACAAGATAAACGAATTTTTAGGCAAGCTTTTAGCCAGTTTGAAGTGAGCGCTTGAATCCATGCAGCATTTTCTTTATCTCTACTATTTCAGAAGGTATGGTTGGTGGGCCTCCGCAGAAATAAATTCCAGGTCAACTGCCATAAGAGCGTAGTATTCGAGTTTTGAACCGAACGCAACGGCCGTGGCAAGGGAGCGACCCGTTTCGGAATCCTCTCCTTTGGTTGCAGCTTCCGCGATCAGAGCCGGGATCTCTACCGCGATCTTTCGCATCGAATGCCGCAATCCGAAAGTTTCCTCTCTCGGAAAGTCCGCCGTGATCCGGTATGTCAACAATGCAAGCTGATGGGCACGCTGCCAAACTTTTAGATTTCTAAAATCCTGCATACTAATGGCTAAATTGCTAACGACTAACGGCTAAAATTCTATATCGATTTTTAGCCGTTAACCATTAGCCGAATAGCCTTTAGTCTAAGAATCCGAACTTGCCTTGTCGATAATCGTCGAGAGCCTCCGCGATCTCGGCTTGCGTATTCATCAGGAACGGGCCGTACTGAGCAATGGGCTCATTCAGCGGCTCGCCGCTCATTAGTAAGAAAATTCCGTCTTCCAGCGCCTCGACGGTAAATTCTTCTCCCTCTTTTTCGAGCAATGCTAGATTGTTCAGCGGCAGTTTGTCGGTGCCGTTGATCAATGCTGAGCCTTCGATCGCAAGCAGTGCCGTTGTGTAACCGCCCGGAAATGACAACTCGATCTTGTCGCCTTTTTTCGGCTTGAGATTGTAAAGGTGCACTGGCGTGAATGTCGTCGCCGGGCCTTTTACTCCTTCGAACTCTCCCGCGATGATCTCCACCTCACCGCCGAGCGGCAGTTTCACCCGCCCCATCTCGGCATTCGTTATTGCCTGATATTTCGGTGCGGTCATTTTGTCCTTCGCCGGGAGATTTACCCAAAGCTGCACCATCTGAAATGGCCCGCCTTCGCGGTTCGATTCCTGCTCGTGAAACTCCTTGTGCAGCAGGCCGCTGCCGGCCGTCATCCACTGAACATCGCCCTCGCCGATAATGCCGCCCCCGCCGCGGCTGTCGTGGTGCTCGACCTTCCCGCGGTAAGCGATCGTTACGGTCTCGAACCCCCGGTGTGGATGCGGCCCGACGCCGAACGGTTCTTCACGTGGCGGAAAGTTCGTCAACGCATTGTAATCGAGCAAAAAGAAAGGGCTCATCCTCTCGCCCGTTAGCGGACCGTGCGGGAAAAACCCGTGCACGTTAAACCCGTCGCCCACCCAATGCCTCGGCGGCGGTGCCACTATCTTTTCCACTCGTTTCATCTGTTTCGCTGTCTGTGACTTAGCCGTCATTTCGATCCTCCATGTTTTCTTTGCGATTCGCACCTTTGCGCTAAAAAATTGGTTTCACACAAAGTCCGCGAAGAACGCGAAGCCAATACAAGAAGTTTATCGGTTTAGATGGGGAATGTAATCGTCAATTGCAGTGGGCGGGAAGTAATACTTTTGGGTGATAAATGCAGAAGCCCGCACGTAGTAAGGGCGAAGTATTACCTTTTACAAACAACCATCAAACCATCCCGTATCGGCAGCAGAACATTCTCAACGCGATCGTCGGCGAGGACCATTTGATTGAATTCCGCCAAGGCTTTGGCGTTCTCGTCGTCGCCGGGGTCGAGGACTTTTCCGCTCCAGAGGACGTTATCGGCGATGATGAAGCCGCCGGGGCGGAGTTTGTCGAAAACTAGGTCGTAGTAGTTCGAATAATTCGGTTTGTCGGCGTCGATGAAAACGATATCGAAGGATTCATCGAGTGTCGGGATGATCTCAGTCGCCGGGCCGAGACGAAAATCGATTTGCTCAGCGTATCCCGATTTTTCAACGAACGATCGCGCGACCTTGTTCGTTTCTTCATTGACGTCGAGCGTGATGACCTTGCCGCCATCGGGCAAACCTTCGGCAAAGCAAAGCGCGGAATAGCCGAGGTACGTTCCGATCTCGAGCACGACGCGGGGCCGGATCATTTTCGAAATCATCGCAAGCACGCGGCCCTGGAAAAAACCCGATAGCATCGACGAATCTTCATAATGCGCGTAACAATGCTCGCGAAGGGCACGCAAAACCCTGCTCTCGTCCGAGGTGAAGCGGTCGGCATATTCCGTCAATTCGTTCTTGATCTCGTCCATGGGATTCTTTCT
>JAICPV010000009.1 GCA_025929655.1 Pyrinomonadaceae bacterium | reverse complement strand
TATTCATTTTCAAGTCTCCTCGCTCGGGGAAACGATTATGGCGCAGAAAGCTGGGTTCGCCACGCCATCAGCCAGCACCCGCGCAGATCTCAGTAGTAAACGCGGACCAATCGAACTCGACGTACTCCGCCAACATAGTAATATCGCCGCGCCATTCGGTAGCGTCTTGCAGGAGCGTAAGACAGCCACACCCATCTCCCGTTTCGCCATGCACGCCGGCGACGCTTGCGCCGAGGCTGGGTAGTCGAAGCCAATGCCTCGGTGCCTTCTGTTGCCTCGACCGAAGCCGAAAGGATGCGCGAGTGCCCCGCAAAACCCTCGATCGGAAATTCAATAACGAGTAAGGCAAGCAGGATAGCGGCGATCGATAATTTCTTTTTCATATCTTCCCCAAGCTTTCAAAGCGTACTATTTCGCTTCACTAACGGTCTGTAAGTTGGTGTACAAATAAAAAAACGGCCTCGCATTTCGGGGCCGCTTATCAAATTAAGTTCTTTGGATTTCTCAATTGGGACCGATAATTTCGAGCCGGTCTTTCGAAGCAAACGCGACGGTGCGGCCTTTATAATTAAGCACATTCACCTTTTTCATTCCTTTAGAGTCGGCAAATGCATATATCTTTTTCAGGAATTCTTTCTGGTCAAACTCGTTCATTGCGTCCCAGGACGGCTGAGCAACGGCATACGCAGTCTCTTGGCTTGCTCTCATTGTGCGGATATGGGCCTTGAGATCCGTTCCTTCGAGATCCATTTCGTTGGCGACCTTAACACTTTCATCGCTTGCGGCAAACCGGTCGGCCCATAAATAAAGGCCAACGCTTGCTGCCACCGCGATCAGCGTGACAAACACCAGCCAACGGCTCACGCCAAAAATCCCGGACCGCCTTGTCGATTCTGGATCTTTAATGAAGATCGTCGACGTAGGAAGAGTAAACGACTCCTGCTCGAAATCATGGTTCTTCGGCGCCGGAAGGGTGACGTCTTCCGGCCTTTGCTTCAAAAGATCCACAAGCAGCAGCGTCTTCGCCGCTGCGCCCGAGGCCGCCTGATCGTAAGTAATGCCGTACTTTGCCTCCAGGGCCGCTGCGCTGCTCTGGTTGCGTTCTTTGTAAAGCAGGTCGACGTATTTATTCCCCAATCTGATGTTGCAGTCGATCGCCGCGGCGGTGATCTCGGGGACGAAGAAAAGCTCGCCACATTCTTCCTTAAAATGGCGAATGATGTTGAAAACGTCTGCGTTCAGCAGATCGTCAAAGGTCTCAACGGCCTCGAAATGGTTGACGATGTCCTCGAAACGCTGAACAGCCAGGTCGATCTCTGCCTTGTGGTCCTGCGTTGAATGATATGTGATGCTGGACCAGTTGTTGTATAAGGTCCGAATATGCCCGACCACGTCCCCTTTCGGAAAAAGCAGCTTCCGTTGTTCCGGGCCGGCATCCCGCGAAAACAAACGGGTTACTACGAATTCGAATTTTCCGCGAACGTCTTCGGTAAAACTCGAATTCCGGTAAAATCGTGCTAACGCCATTAACGCCTGCGAGCTCAGGACCGGGCGCGAATTCTCGCAGAAACGCCGTATATTGGCGACAGATACGTTTTTGTCGCGGGCCGATAGCGCCGTGTGCCAGCCTTGTGTTTCCTGCAATAGATCGTATTCCGCCTCGGCGTGCTCCTCAGAACTTACCTCGTCCGCGATGGACATAAACCTATGCAGGGCCTTTTTCACGTGAAGATCGTCATAGGTCGCGGCGGGAGTTTTAAGATGTTCGCGCTCTATGCCCCCGAGGACGTGCTCAACCATTTGCAGGCTTGACACTTCCTCTATCGCGCGTTTGCGGTAAAATTCGCGATCGTTTTTCGGGTGGATGATCCCTGGCGTTTCGGCTTCTTCGGTCGGACCAGCACGACGCGAAGTGTCTGTATGCTCGCCGTTTCCAGCAACGTCCTGACCACGGACCTCGACCGTATTCGGCTCCTCCGCCAACTTGAGATCGCGCTCCGGATCCGCGTCACCTTTCTTCACTTCGATCACCGTATCTTCGAGCAGATTTTCATCCTTCAGCTCGCCGATAAGGTCTTCAAAAACGTTCATTTTGTTCACCGAAAGCGCGTTAGGAAAATGCGGAAGAGGAATTTACTCAACCTAAGGCAGGATCTGGATGATCTCGCCTGTATGAGTCATTTCATACTTATAAACGGTGTCGTCCGAAATGCTGCGTGTCGCGGTGATGGTGTATTCGCGACCCAGCTCGGCGTCGGTGGGCGAGACCGGATTCATCTCGAATACATACCGGCCGCGGATCACCCTTTCACCGGCTGTCGTTCCGATCCCGTTGGACATGATCTGTTGCAACTCCGGCAGGCGGCCGAAACGATTGTTCTGCGTGAAAAAGCTGACCTGGGTGGAACCGACACTTCGGAGCGTAGCGAAGACGCTTCCGTTCTCAGCCGAGCGAAAACCCTTTTGTAAAGCAGGAACCGCAAGGGCGGCGATGATACCGATAATAACAACAACGATAAGTAATTCGATCAGTGAAAATCCCGACTCAAGTCGTTTTGTCATAGGAGTTTACCTCGGAATCGACTTCCGCTTGTGACATATAATGGCACCAATTTTTGCCATTCAAATGCACTTACGCCCGTTATTTATTGTCGGAAGCCTTTTAATCTGCGGTTCTGATCAACCTTATGTGTTTCGAGTCCGCAGCCTCGCACGGGTATTCAGCAAGACGTATGCCAGAGCTGTCATGGATCAGGGTAAATAAGTCTGCCGTTTAAAGAGGGTTCGAAAACACCTATTGGCAATCGGCGACATTTTTACTATTCTTTCAGTTTTGCGTTTGTTTTAGGATATTCGCTATTTCGCTTGAGGGTGAAAAGGATTGAGCTCTGTAATCGAACAAACTTCTGAGATCTACGGCATCGCAAATTGGGGCGCGGATTATTTCGGCGTGAACCGAAAAGGCAACCTGATAGTTTATTCGCCGGAAAACGAGAATCTTACCGCCGACGTTAAAGAGATCATTGACGATCTCCGGAAACGCGGGATCGGCACTCCTGTGCTTTTAAGATTCCCGCAGCTCTTATTCGGACAAATAAGAAAGCTTCAAACGGCGTTTCGCAAATCGATCAAAGAATTCGAATACGACGGCGGCCATTTGTGCGTTTTCCCGATGAAGGTGAACCAAAACAGGGCCGTCATTGAGGAGTACCTCAAAGAGGGCTCGCGATACAACTTTGGCCTGGAGGCCGGTTCCAAAGCAGAACTTTACGCCGCATTAGCGATGGACCAGGCGAAGGACAGCCTGCTCGTTCTGAACGGTTTCAAAGACCGCGATTTTGTCAGGCTTGCGTTCGCGGGCGCCGGTGCCGGGAAAAATGTCGTGATCGTGATCGAGAAAATGAGCGAGCTCGAACACACGTTAAATCTCGTTCAGGAAGTAACGGCCGAGAACCCGGAAGCCAGCCTGCCGACGCTCGGCGTGCGCGTGAAGCTCTACTCGAAAGGGTCGGGAAAATGGGAGAAATCGGGCGGCGAAGCTGCGAAATTCGGGCTGACAACGACGGAAATACTGGATGTGATCGGTCGGCTGCAGGACGCCGGCCGGATCGAATTGCTCCGGCTGCTGCATTTTCATATTGGCTCTCAGCTCACCGACATTAAGCGGATAAAGAATGCGATGAAGGAGGCTGCCCGCACGTACGCGAAGATCCGGCAGATGGGTGTCCCGATCGAGTATCTCGACGTTGGCGGCGGTATGGCCGTTGACTATGACGGGTCGCGTACGTCGTTCGAATCGTCCGCGAATTACAACGCGCGCGAATTCGCAAACGACGTCATTTACGTTATAAAGACCGTCTGCGAGGATGAGAACGTTCCGCATCCTACGATCATCCAGGAATCCGGACGCTATCTTTCCGCATACCACGCGATCCTCGTAACAAACATTCAGGACGAGATAGAAACGGTGGTCGAAGATCGAACGCCGATGAAGATGCAGAAGGACGACCCGCAAGTCGTCCGCGAGCTTTACGACCTCCGCGAGACGATAAACGGAAAGAACTATCGTGAGTATTACCACGACGCGCTCGAGCACCGGGAAGAGCTGTTTACGATGTTCGACCTCGGGCTTATTTCCCTGGAAGATAAGGGCAAAGGCGAGGTTTTGTTTTGGGACGTCTGCGAAAAAGCGGACCAATACGCCCAGCAGAAAAAGTACGTATCCGAGGAGTTCGACGACCTGCGGCGGTTGATGTGCGCCAAATATCTCGCGAATTTTTCCGTTTTTCGGTCGGTACCGGATAATTGGGCCCTCGAACAGTTATTTCCAATAGTTCCAATACATAAACTCAACAAAAAGCCCACCGAATTTGCTACACTATGTGATATTACATGCGATTCGGACGGCATCGTGGACAAGTTCGTCGACCTCCACGACGTCAAGCCTGTGCTCGAACTTCAAAAGCTCAGCCCTGACGAGCCTTACTATCTCGCCATAATGCTCGTGGGAGCTTATCAGGAGGTGATGGGCAACAATCACAACCTTTTTGGAGCTCCGCACGAAGCTCATATCCACATCGGCGAGGACGGCTACATAATCAAGAAGGTGATCAACGGCGAAACCCTCGCTGACGTGCTTGAGACGGTTCGGTTCGATGCGAATCAGCTTCATGACCAGTTCCGCCGGCAGGTGATGAAGCGGATCAAGGAGGGCGAGATCTCGACCAAAGCGGGTAATTCGCTGATCGAGTTTTATGAGAACCAGGCGGAAAGTTACACATATTTATCGCCAAACGGAACGCCATAAAAGGTGAAAAAGTGAAAAAGAAGGTCGAGTGCTTCGAGGATCTTTTCATATGGCAAAAAGCGGTTGAATTTGCCGCCGAAATTTACGTATTAACGGAACGAAAAGGATTGAAAACAGACTTTGGAATGAAGAATCAAATGCGAAACGCGTCGGTGTCGATTTCAAGCAACATTGCTGAAGGGTTTGAACGGCGTTCCCGAAAGGAGTATTTGAACTTTCTAAATATAGCAAAAGGTTCAGCCGGAGAAATTCGCAGTCAACTCTTTGTCTCCTACAAACTCGGCTACATATCCGAAGTTGAACTGACAACATTTCGTGAGCAGGCGAAATTTTTGAGTGGATCAATAACGAACCATATGAAATCCGTTTTCGGGGCAGACACAGGCCCGTGAGCCATTTTTTACTTTTTCACTTTTCTACTTTTTCACATTTGGACATTTATTTTGGAGAAACGAATGGTAGCTCAAAAGAAAACGAAGGCTTCTAAATACTTGACAGTTCCCACGAAACCCGTCGCGATCGACAGGGACCGATCCATTGCGGGGCTGCTCGAGAAAATGGAAGGGGCCGGTTTCGGCGCGCGCCAGCTCGCTGAAGCGCACCGCATCTGGCTGGACATGATGGACGATAATTCCACCATCTATATGTGCGGCACGGGCAATCTGATCACGTCGGGGATGCGTCGATTGTTATCGTGGGTGATCAAGAACCGATTTGTCGACGTTATTGTAATGTCAGGCACGGTTCTGTTTCACGATATTCACGAGTCGCTCGGGCGGAATCATTACCAGGCCCATCCCAGCATGACGGACGAAGATCTTGCGTCGAACGACGTTATGCGCGTCGGCGACGTGATCTGGAACAAAGAAGAATTTCAGGAAGCAGATGAATGGATCGGCAGCGTCGTAAATCAGTTGGACCTGACCAGGTCCTATTCAGTTCGCGAGTTTCTCCATGTGATGGGACGCGAACTGGCTGAGATCGCGCACGAGGACGGCATAGTTACGTCGGCATATAAAGCGCGGATCCCGGTCTTCTGTCCCGATCTGTTGGGTTCGGAACTTGCCGTCGGCATTGCTCGTGCCAGGTTCGAAAAGAAGCTTCAGATGATGTTTGATATGTCGGAAGACACTATGGAGCTAATGCAGATCGCTCAAAAGACCCGTAACTCCGCTGTCATTACACTCGGAAGCGCGGGCGCGCATAAAATGCTCGATCTCGCCGAAGTGACCTCTTATATTACGCGGACGACGCCAAGAGGCCATAAATACGCGATCTCAATGACGACGGATCCGATGTCTCTCGGGATCCGCACACCGGAATACGGCGGCGACCATATCAGCTCGTTTGGAAAGCTTCACAAGGGAGCCACCACTGCATTTGTACACTGCGATCCGTCGATCGCGCTTCCAATGATAATTACTGCCCTCTCACAAACCGCTGCGAAATTCATGAAGGGACGCAAGCGCCCGAACTTCAGCTTTTCCGGCAGTTCGATGTCGATCGACGTGCCGTGAACGATTCATTTATTCCAAATTCCAGATTCCAGACCGCGTACCGAATTTGGAATCTGGAATTTGGAATTTTAAACTGACACCATGAGCGAATCTGCCCAGCTTCCAATGAATTTCGGCGGCATCGATGAGGAAGAATTTTCGGCATTCGAAAACGCGCGGATATTGATTTGGCCGGTTTCATATGAGGGAACGGTTTCATACGGCACCGGAACCGGCGCGGGAGCGATGGCGATCGTCGACGCTTCGCGCAACATGGAGCTTTACGAAGAGGACACCGATACGGAGGTCTACAAGCTCGGCATTCACACACTTGAGGAATTTGAACCAAGAGAAATGCCGGAAGCGATGATGGATTCGCTGTACGAGCGGGCGACCGAGCTGTTAAGAACTGATAAATTCATATGCATGCTCGGCGGGGAGCATTCCGTTTCGGCTCCCGTAATAAAGGCCCACCATGAAAAGTATCACGGCCTTAGCGTGCTCCAGATCGATGCTCACGCCGATCTCCGCGACACATACGACGGCACGCCCCACTCACACGCGTCCATCATGGCACGAGTGGTGAAGGACCTTCGAATACCCTCCGTGCAAGTAGGAATTCGTTCTATCTCCGGCGACGAAGCTCGTTCTTTGAAGGAAGACCTGCCTACAAAGATCTTTTGGGCTCGTAATATTGTCGGAAGGACCGATTGGATAGACGATGCAGTCGATTCTCTTTCAGATGAAGTCTATCTTACTATCGACATCGACGGCCTCGACCCAAGTATCGTGCCTACCACCGGTACGCCCGAGCCGGGCGGCCTGGGATGGTATGAAACCCTCGCCCTTATCCGCCGCATCGCGGAAAAGAAACGTATCGTCGGGATGGATCTTGTGGAGTATTCGTATTTTGAGAATTACGATTCACCCGCCTTCCTTTGTTCTAAACTCGTCTATAAAACCCTTTCCTACATCTTTCAAAACGAAGTTCCGAAGGTGATGGCTGCAACCTGATCCATTCTTACTATTCAGTTTTTCCTGAACTTAAGGTAATCTGAGATCGTAAACAAATAGTCATTTTTCCCGTATTTTGCGGCATTTTGATTCGAATTATTGGAGATTTCCAGATGCATTCTTACAGGATCTTTATTTTGGTTCTAATAACATCGGCGGCAATGTTTTCGGGTTGCCGAACCGGCCTTTTCGGCAGCGATACAGTTGAACCGCCTCAGCAGCCGGCGGCCCCGGCGGCCCCGATCGTTGTTGACGGGACCAGAACGTCGTACGCGGATGTAGTGCAGAAGACGTCGCCCGCGGTTGTCCGCATTGAAGCGGAAAGCAAGGGCCGTACTGCCAGATCGCAGCAGTCCCCGTTCGGTGATGACGATTTCTTCCGTCAATTCCCAATGCCGCGTCAGAATCAGCGTCCGCCGACGGAACGAGGAATGGGTTCCGGGGTGATCGTCAGTGCTGACGGTACGATCCTTACCAACGCGCATGTCGTGGACGAAGCCGAAAAGATAACGGTCCTTTTGAGCGATAACAAATCGTTCGATGCTAAATTGGTTGGCATTGACAAGCCGAGCGACCTGGCCGTGCTTAAGATCGAAGCTCAAAATATGCCTTTCCTCACGTTGGGCAATTCGGACAGCGTGCGGGTTGGCGACATCGTTCTTGCGATCGGGAATCCGCTCGGTATCGGACAGTCCGTCACAGCCGGAATAATATCGGCAAAAGGACGCCGCACCGGATTGAGCGACGGCAGCTTTGAAGATTTCCTGCAGACCGATGCGCCGATCAATCGAGGAAATTCTGGCGGCGCGCTGGTAAATTTAAGCGGCGAACTCATCGGCATCAACTCGCAAATTCTCGCGGGCGGTCCTTCGGGCGGGAACATCGGTATCGGGTTTTCTATTCCTTCAAACATGGCGAAGTCCGTAATGGACCAGCTTCTAAAAGACGGCAAGGTAAGCCGCGGGATGCTCGGAGTGAATATCCAGACACTTACTGAAGACACGGCTAAAGCACTTGATCTTACAGATGTAAGCGGCGTTCTGGTCAGCAACGTCCGTCAGGGAAGCTCCGCAGACAAGGCCGGTGTAAAGCGCGGCGACATTATCACCGCGATCAACGGCGAGAAGATCGACGACGGGAACGTTCTTCGAAATAAGGTCGCGGGAACCCTACCGGGGACCGAAATCAAGCTGACGATCTTGCGCGACGGCAACACGCAGGACCTGACCGCCGTCCTCGACGAGTTCGATCTCGAAGATTCGGCTCGTCCGAACGATCAGCGCGACAATAACGGCCCTTCGCTCGAGCGCCAGAGCGGCAAGCTCGGACTCACTCTTCAATCCGTTACGCCACAGGTTGCCCGCCAGCTTGGACTTGCGTCGGACAACGAAGGGGTTGTTGTAACAGACGTTGACCAGTCAGGTGTCGGGGCCGACGCCGGCATCGCACGCGGAGACGTTCTTTTGGAAGTGAACCGGACGTCGGTGAATTCGCCGGAAGCCGTGCAAACCGCGATCGAAAGGGCCGGCGCCAAACCACTACTCCTGCTCATCGCGCGCAAAGGGCAAACGATCTATCTCACGGTCCGCCCGTGATCCGCACGATATTATCACGAAAAAGAGCTGTCATAATTGTCGGCTCTTTTTCGTTTACCCGAACACGTTCTAAAAGTCCGGATCCTTATCTTCATCGCATTTCGGACACTCAAGAGTTCGACCCAAGCGGGATTCACGGCCCGCTTCCGTGAGCGTCCATTCCCTTTTCGATATCGGCGGATCGTGCCGAACGTGCTGGTAATGGCCGCAGGAAAGCTTTGCCCGCCAATGTGATTCCTCGTCCCGATCGAAACCGACGATGGTTCGCTTCATAAACCGATCAACAAACGAAAAAGACTTCGGTGATCCGCCGAAGCCTTTTATTAATGGTCGGGACGACTGGATTTGAACCAGCGACCTCTCGCACCCCAAGCGAACGCGCTACCAGACTGCGCTACGTCCCGTCAACGAATTTTCAGCTTAGATTTGCGCGAAGAGATTGTCAATCAAGGTAAGTTGCGAACTAATCCTGTCGGTTCTTGAGCATTTCGCGCAGTTCCAAAAGCTGCGCTCCCAATCGCTTGATAGCTTCGCGCTGTTCGGTGATCAAGGCACTTACTTTCGGCTCGACCGAATCGAGATCAAGCTCAATATTGTCTAACGAATTGTCTTCAAACAGAGTTGGATTTAAAGGATCATTCGCATCGTTTTCTCGAACCGGCTCAGGATGAACGATCTTAAGCTTTGGCCCTTCGCGCTGTTCGGATTGAAGCTTCTTCCGTGCTCCGGCTATCGTGAACATCTCATCGTAAAGAAGTTCCTTTATTCGAAGCGCCGTTTCGACGTCCTTGCGGCGATAACTTCGCTGGCCCGAGCGGTTTTTTTGGGGCGAAAGCATCGGAAATTCGGTCTCCCAATACCGCAAAACGTGGGCCTGAACGCCGACGATATCGCACACTTCACCTATTTTGAAATAGATCTTTTCCGGAATCATCACAGCAGCCTGACCCATGATAGCACCACGCGTGTTAAAGTTTATTGTAAATTGCGATGCCGTTATTCTATGAATTCAGGCAAGTTGTGTCAATAGATACCGAATGAAATCGGAATTCCAGTTCATTCGAAACATTAAAGACCGTTTCGAGCTTTCCCATGTCGGCGACGATTGCGCGGTTCTGGCAAAGAATGAGGTTTCCGATCTGCTTATCACTGCGGACCTGCTGATCGAAGACGTGGATTTTCGCCTCGAATGGGCAAAACCTGCCGATGTCGGTCATAAAGCCCTTTCCGTTTCACTTTCAGATATCGCCGCAATGGGCGGCATACCGACCTTTGCGATGCTTTCATTGGGCGTTCCGAAAGATCTCTGGCAAGGCGATTTTCTGGATGGATTCTATTCGGGCTGGCATGCCTTGGCTCAAACCTTTGGAGTTGAACTGATCGGTGGCGACATGTCCTCCGCCGACAAGCTGGCGATCGATTCTATAGTGCTTGGCGAAGTTCCGAAAGGAAAAGCGATTCGACGATCAGGCGCCAAGGTGGGCGACCTTATTTACGTATCCGGCTCGCTCGGCGGCGCAGCGGCCGGACTTCGTATGCTCGAGAGTCCCGGCATATCGACACAATGGAATGAACAAAGTGCCGACCTTATCAACAACCAGCTTCGTCCGATACCGCGGGTCGAACTTGCCAAGCAGCTAAGAAGCTTAGGGATCCTCACATCGATGATCGACATCAGCGACGGCATTTCCTCGGATATGACCCATATTTGCGGATCCAGCCGGGTGGGAGCGACGATTGAAGGCGAATGGCTGCCGATGAATCCGAAATTGACTGAGCTTTTCTCCCTACAGGAAGCCGTTGAGCTGGCATTGAACGGCGGCGAAGACTTCGAATTGCTCTTTACGGTCGTGCCGGACGCCGCGGACCTGGTCGGCGATCTGCCGGTTACGCGGATCGGAACGATCGTCGATTCCAAAAAAGTTGAATTGAAGATTGCGGGTGAATCTCGCGAGCTCCTGCCGAAAGGATTCCGACACTTTTGAATCATTAGGCCGAATCTAAGTGCTTTCGTAGGAAGTTCACTGTCCGATCCCAGGAATCTTTTGCAAAATTAGGTCGATAATAGGGACGGGTGTACGCGAGAAAGCCGTGGTCGGCACCGTCGTACCAGTAAACTTCTACGGGTGTCTTTTGCGCCTTGAGCATTTTCTCGAGATCTTTGATCTGCTGCACAGGAACATTGCGGTCCGCTGTTCCCTGGTGTATCTGCACGGGAACTGAGAGTCGCGCGACGTCGGCTGCCGAAGTCGGGCCCGGATGATAAGGAACGACCGCGTCGATCTCGCGGGAACGCGAAGCAAGCATCATCGCGAGACGCCCGCCGTAACAAAACCCGACCGCGCCGATCCCACCGGGCCGAACAAACGGCTGAGTTCGCAGGAAATCGATTCCGGAAATGATGTCGGCCAAAGCATCGGAATCGGTATGCGCCGCCATCGCCGCCCGGCGCTCGTCCGGGGTTCGTGCGGACTCAGGCATTCCGTGAAAAATGTTTGGTGCGAGCCCGACAAAGCCGGCCAGGGCCAAGGCCGCGCAAGTGTTCGGAATGTATTCTTCAGTGATCAGGTTCCCTGCGATCACGATCACGGCCGGATAAGTCCCGTCAGCTTTCGGCCGGGCAAGAAATCCATCGATCGTTTCTTTGCCGCCGTGCGTAAACGCAACTTTTCCATGCGTTACTCGCGGCTCGTCCAGAACGCGCGTTACAACTTTGTAATTGTGCGGGTATGTTTGCGCCTGGGTTTTGGCGATCGCTGCGCCGATAAGAGCCCCGGCACCGGTGGTTATAAACGTCCGACGGTCGGTGCCGTCTTCGCAGTCGTCCGAAATGCACATACCGCTGGATTATGCCACAACTTTTTCCCGATCACGGGATCATCGTTGGTGAGGTAGTCGGCAGCGGCTCAGGCGTCGGTGTGGGGCACGGTTTCCTGGGATCGTCCGGAAAACACGGCGTCGGAACAGGTGTGGCTGTCGGTGAGATCGTCGGCGACGCGGTTGGAGTCGGCGTTTGAAGGCCGGCAGCAGCTTCGGTTCCCGAGAAATTCGATGCGATCCCCACTGCGTTCAGCAACAGCGAAAATCCCATGATCGCGTAAAAAGCAAATTTCAACATTTTTGACCTCCTTGTTCGGCAACAAAGGAAGTGGGCCGCCGGAATTTACCGAACCCGGCTTCCAACTTCATGTTCCCAAAACCGTGAGGCCAAAAATGTTTTCGACGTTACAATCGAAGGCTATTTCGGCGCGGCCGACAAATGCGATGCAACGACCTGCCATTTCCCATTTCGTCTGACGTAAGTATCGGTGTACCGCGACCGGTCGGTCATGGGTTTGCCGTCCTGCGTCCACTCGGAAACGACCAGACCGATCAGGACGACGGTATCGCCATACGCCCGCGACCGGACGTTTTCTGTTCGAAATTTCATCGCCGACGCTCCGCCACGCTTCAAGGAGTCCACGATCTGCGTTTTGTTCTGTATGCTGCCGTCGGGAAATGTGATCGTGAAATCGTCAGCTACTATTTCCGTCATCGATGCGACATCATGTTTTTCGTAAGCATCGAGCCATGCTCGTTCCAGCCGCCGCACTTCTTCCTGAAACGTTGCCGGGTTCATTTTCGGCTGAGCGGATGTAAGCGCGGTCGAGACCGCGACGATCAAAAACAACATTGATAGTGAAAAAGCTCTTATCATATTTTTCCCCTTCAGAAACCTCTCCAACCACCCGACGGGATAAGGGATAGTATCTCAAAAGACGGCGTTATCCGCCGATGGCCCGTAGATCGATGGGATCTTCTTCCCGAGCAGCTTGAGGTAAACCGTAAGCTGGCCGCGATGATGCACCAGATGGTTGATCGACTGGCTGATCGTTTCGCCTTTCGGAGAGCTGAACAAAAGCGTCCCCTGATTCTTCAATGTGAACGTCTCGCCCAACGCGTCGTCGCTGAAATTCTCGAACGACTTGCGGACGTTTTCCATATTCTGATCGAACGCCGCCACCAAATGTTCCGTGGTTTCGATCTTCGCGTGTTCGAAGGTTCCGAAATCGATATTCCCTTCTTCGATGATGTACGTGATCCACTTCGGCATCTCGGCGATCATTGCCGCCAAATAATTTAACGGCATCGACTTTTCGTGCGGCTTCCAATCCGGTTCATCGAACGGGACCTGTTCCAGGCACTCCCGTGTGGCACGCGCCTCGGATTCCAATTCGCGTAGATATTCGTTAGTTATTACGGATGAAGTTCTCTCGGCACTACTTTGCATATTCCTCCAATATCAAGAAGCGGGGACCTCGAGAAAGGGCAGCTTAGCGTTCGAATTTATCACAGTTGGGCGTTTCAGGCCGAGAGCAGCATGGACTCGATTTTTTTATTACCACGTTTCCTGGCTTGTTCGATCGGAATTGCCCAGGGCTTCCCTGCCGCGTTCGGGTCGGCTCCGCTTTGCAGCAGGAGCTCTACCAGCGCCACCTGCCCGAACCGGGCTGCGTAACCGAGCGGTGTCGAATGATATTCTTCATCGATCGCATCGATATTCGCACCGTATTCGATCAGCAACTCTGCCTTCTGAACGTCACCGGTGAAACACATATCGTGCAGTAGTGTAAATTCGCGCCAATTTGCATGGTTCGGATCCATCCCGTTTCCGAGCAAAAACTTTCCGATCTCGTAATGTTTGAAATAGTAACGCGCACCCCACTTGGAGACTTTCGGTACGGACGCGCCGTATTCAAGCAACAGATCGATCATCGACCGGTCCACATTCTTACATGGAATAGATAGAAGTCCTTCGCCCCAGAATGCGAGCTCGTTTTTCGCGAGATCGGGACGGGCTCGCAGCATTGCTGCGGCTTCCTGCAGGTCGCCGCGATCGACGAACGTATGGAATTTCCTTTGTTGATCGTCGTGTTTGTGATCTATCTTTCCGCAGTCGCCTCGGCCATGCACGAGCCGCGAATCCGCGAGGGATCGATTCAAAAGTTCTACTATTTCATCATGCCCTCGGTCGGCCGCCAACGAAGTTACCGGTTCGAGAAACGGGTGATTTCGATCATCCTTTTCGAGCGCACCGTTTTCGATTAGAAACTCTACGGTCTGCAAATGCCCCTCGCGAACCGCGAACTGCATCGGCGTCGCGTAATCATATTGACACCAAAGAAGGGCCATACATTTCGAGCCGAGCGAACGAACGCTTTCAAGTTCCCCATTTTTAGCCGCGGTCAGCATTTCCCAAACATCGGTGGTCGATGTCATCACCCCGTCGTGCAATTCCATTGGAAATGACGACCGCATTTCCGCAAGCTTCTTCATATTAATTTTCGAGGTCCTCCCCGAAACAAAGCCGGTAACCGTTGCCGTCTAAAATGTCGAAGTCACGGCAACCGTATTCCTGGTTGCAGATCTCGCGTGCTATCTCAACGCCTTTTGATCTGAACTCTTTATAAAGCTCATCGGCGTTTCCGATCCAGATATACGCGTCCCAATGGCCGCCTGCGTTAGGCATCAAGCTTTCATTTTCCGAGCACGTGCTGAGCATGATCACAACGCCTCCGCGATGGACCATGCAGAAGGTTGGCGGTTCGCCCCAGAATCGGTCGTAATGAAAACCGAGCTTGTCGCGATAATAATTTGCCGAAGCTACGACATCTTCGACCAGAAAGTACGGGGCGATCCCCCACTTTTCAGCAGTTTCATTTGCCACGTGTTTTATCTCCTTTCGATCTTCTTTTATTGCGGCGATTATACAGCGGAATATTGTACGTCTTACACTCGATCGTGATGCGGATCAAGAAATTCAGGTGCATTCGGTGCGGCGGGCCGAAGGTGAACCCATATTCGACGCCGTACATAATGTGCGACTTTTGCGGATCGTTCACGGACGTCGATTTCGCGGTCGGCATCGAAACCTGGACCCAGGACCAGGCAACGACGCTGAAATACCAGGCGCGAAAGTTGGAGCTGATGGAGAAGTCTCAGGCGGCCGTAGCGTTTGGGGATCGTGAGAAATATTCGCAATTTCAACGCGAATTTTGGGATATGTATTACCGCACTTTTCCGGCGTATCTGCCGCCGACGATCGACACGACGCAGAAATACGCTCTTTATATCGAAGTCTGCGTCGCCTCGAGTCTGGATTCGGGATTCGATCCGAGGTGGCAGCAATATGCCGCACATCAGCAGATGCTGCAGAATTCGATCCGATACGTAATCGTTAACGGCCAAACGAAGGCCGAAACGACTTCGTTCTTTGCCCTTGTCGATTTTTTTGTACGGACAACGCGCGAAGGGATGCGAGCGTTTTACGAAGATCCGCGCTACGCGATAATGCATGAGCTGCTGCCCGAAGCGGTTCATTTCAAAATGAAGACCTCGATGTTCGTGCAGGCGTGGCTTCCCTATTTGACCGACGCCGATGCCGACCGTTTTTTAAAAATGCTGGGGTTTTCGAACGAGTATGAAGAGATCGAACGTCCGCCGGGCGAAACCGTCGAGTGCGAAACATGCAAGACGCTGCTCTTCGCACCCGAAGGCTCATACAAAATATTCTGCGAGAAATGCCGCCGCACGACGCAGGTAAAGGCACAGTTCTTCTGCATGTCGTGCGGTTCGCCGAACGACGTTTCAGAAAATCCGGCGAAGCCCATCGAGTGCGTAGGATGCGGCGTAGCGAACCGAGTCGTCCATCCGTATTTCGGCCGCTAGGCTGTTCTACCGGCGCCGCCAAGCTTCGCACCGAGCCAAGCGAACGGGATGTAGGCAAGCAGAATGTCCACTGCCTCGAACCAAAGCGGAGCATCGATCACTATCGCCGCGTATATCCCACCGCACAAGAAAAGCACGCCGATCACCAACGCGAGCGTGATCTTGTGGCTAACTGCGATCAACGACACCACGAGCCCGCCGACCAGAGCGCCCAAAGCGTGGGCGAAGAATACGACTGCGTAATTGATCGGACCTAAATGGGCCATCGCGGCGTTTACGCCTTCAGGAGTCGAAAAGTCGGTCCCCGCCGGCATCAAAGCCATGTTGACCATTATCAATCCGAAGTTGACCGCACTGCCCGCGAGATACCCGACGATTAAGCCGATAATGTTTCTTAGCATT
>JAICPV010000466.1 GCA_025929655.1 Pyrinomonadaceae bacterium | reverse complement strand
GGGACATAACAATCCTCGAACACGACCGATGCGGTTTCCGACGCCCGCATTCCGAGTTTGTTTTCCTTTTTATCGGAGCGAAATCCTTCCATGGACTTGTCAAAGACAAATGCCGATATACCTCGATTTGCCTTCGATTTGTCCGTGACGGCGACTGCAACAAGAGTGTTGCAGGCGATCGCGTGCGTTATGAAATTCTTCGACCCGTTCACTTTGAAGCCGCCATCGGAACGAACCGCGTTGGTGCGTGTTCCCGCGGAATCCGAACCGGCTTGCGATTCGGTCAATCCCCACGCGCCCCAGCTCTCACCCTGAGCCAGTGGAACCAGATATTTCTGCTTCTGTTCCTCGCTGCCGAACATGAAAAGATGATTCGAACATAGCGAATTGTGGGCTGCCACCGATAAACCGACCGATCCGCAAACGCGCCCGAGCTCTTCGATGATCGTTGCATATTCGACGTAACCCATTCCGGACCCTCCGTATTCTTCCGGGAAGAGGACGCCCATCAGGCCGAGTTCCGCCAGCTTCGGCCGCAGCTCATCGGGGAAATGCTGGGACTCGTCCCATTCCATAACATGCGGGCGGATCTCGCTCTCGGAGAACTCCCGTACGCTGTACTTGATCTGTAGTTGTTCTTCTGTTAATTCGAGATCCATAGTATAAGTAGAAGTTATACTGCCATAAGCTGAGGCGAACTTCAATGGATTTCGATAAACTAAATGAGATGGATTGGAGATCGAATCTAATAAATTCCGAAGCGGAAATCGCGCATCTTTTGAGGGAAGCCAGACGCATTGCGGTACTCGGGATAAAACCCGAATCCCACGGTATGCAGCCGGCCTACTATGTCCCGCAGTACATGCGAAACGCCGGATATGAGATCATTCCCGTCCCTGTTTATTATCCTGAAGTTAATGAGTTAATGGGCGCAAAGGTTTACCGCGACCTGCGTGACGTGCCCGGCGAGATCGATATGGTGAACGTCTTTCGGCGGCCCCAGGACATACCCAAACACACGGACGAGATTCTAGAAGCAAAACCCAGATCGGTCTGGATACAGTCTGGTTTGAGGAATGATGATGTGGCAGAGATTCTCGCGAAAGCCGGGATCAAGGTCGTGCAGGACCTTTGCGTGATGGTGGAGCATAGGGCTTTGATCGGGCGGCGATAGGTGCGAGCGATCTGACCTCTTTCTCCGTAAGTTTTCGATAGCTCCCAACGGGCAGGTATTCATCGGCGACATCGCCGATCCGGATCCTCTTAAGCTTTACCACGGAATGCCGGATCGAATCGAACATCTTTCGGATCTGCTGATTGTGGCCTTCGTATAGCGTAACCTCGTACCATCCGTTCTTATCCGTCGACTGTAAGGTTTCGATCTCCGCTGGTGCCGTTCTGTACCCATCTTCGAGAACAACGCCGCGTGCAAGTTTTCTGATCGCGACCGGCGTCGGAATTCCCTTTACTTTTACCAGATAAACTTTCGGAATTTTTTTCGACCCCGCGACCGCGTTCGTGAAAGTGCCGTCGTTCGTAAGAATAAGCAGGCCTTCGGTATTGAAATCCAATCTGCCCACCGGATGCAGCCGTCCAAAGCCTTTCACCAGATCGGTTACAAGCTTTCGCCCTTCCGGGTCCGAAACGCTGGAAAGGTAACCCTTGGGTTTATTCAATAGAATATAGACTTTCTCCCGCGCGCCGATATCTTTGTTGATCAGTTTCCCGCGTACCTTGATGTGATCGATTTCCGGATCCGCCTTAGTGCCGAGTTCGGTAACGACTTTGCCGTTCACGGTTACTTCACCGTCCAGGATAAGCTGATCGGCTGCACGGCGGGAAGCCAGGCCCGTTTGCGCGATCAGTTTATTTAAGCGCTCCGGCATTTGCTTTAAACGATCGAACCAGCGAGGTCTTCGAAGTCCTCGATCGAAGGAAGGTCGCTGAGGTCTTTCAAACCGAACTGCAAAAGAAACTCTCTTGACGTTCCGTACAGCATCGGTCGGCCGACGGTTTCCTTATGCCCTTTGGTTACGATCAAGCGTTTTTCAAGAAGTGTCTTGATCGCCGATGCCGATTGCACTCCGCGGATCTCGAGAATTTCCGGAACGGTAACGGGCTGCTTGTAGGCAATAACGGCCAGTGTTTCAAGGGACGCGAGGGATAACTTTGCACTGGGCCGCGTTTTCAGGAAATTTCGGACCTCCTCATGATATTGGGTCTTGGTAGCGATCTGCCATCCGCCTGCTACCTCGCGAAGCTGAAGACCGCCGTCGCGGCTCTCGTATTCGGATACGAGCTGTTCGACAGCCGCTTCGATCGCTTGCTTATCTTCGTCCAATATGTCGGCGAGCAGCCTGACAGTCACCGGCTCGTCTGCAACGAAGATTATCGCTTCGACTGCGGCGATCAGGTCTGTCGTGCTTCTGGCCGGCTGCTCAGCCAACTCGGTGGCTTGTTCGCTCATGATGTAGGCTCCACTTTCTTAAGCAGGATATCGCCGAACGTTTTTTTCTGTACAAGTTTCACGCTTTCCGTTCGCACGATCTCGAG
>JAICPV010000229.1 GCA_025929655.1 Pyrinomonadaceae bacterium | reverse complement strand
TCCTAATGGGAACTTTTCGCAAGCTAGGCATTGTATATTTGTTTTCGCTTTTGTGCGGCGTCGCGACCGCGCAAACCGATCCGCCGACAACGAAGGTCTCCGACACACGAGCACCTGCACCGCAAAATTCGGAGGACAGATATCGCATAGGTTATCAGGACACATTGGCGATACAAATATTTCGACACCCCGAGTTGACCCAAAAGGTAAACGTCAACGCCAACGGAACTATAAATCTCTTCAGGATCGACACACCGATAGTTGCGGTCTGCAAGACCGAGCAAGAACTTTCAGCAGACATTGCTGAGGCATACAAAAAGGATTATTTGAGGAATCCGGAAGTCCAGGTCGTGGCGGTCGAACAGAAGTCGCAGGCATTCGGCGTTATGGGTGCGGTCGACAAGCCGGGAAGCTATTATATAAACCGGCGCGTTCGCCTGCTCGAGTTGTTGTCGTTTGCGGGCGGTCCAAACAAAGAGGCAGGTTCGCGGGTCCTGGTCTCGAGAGGAGGCAGCACTACAAACTGTCGAACGCCAAGCTCGAATGCGGCTGTCGATAACGATTCTGAATTGATGACATATCGGCTGAAAGATGTTTTAGAGGCGAAGGTCAATCTCTACATGCAGCCCGGCGATGTCGTTTACGTCGCGGACGCCGATGTTATTTACGTATACGGCAACGTAAATAAGCAGGGCCAGGTAAAGATCACCGAACCGATCACCTTGACCCAGGCGATCGCCTCCTCTGAAGGTTTGAAACCTGCGACGAAGAAAGATACCGTACGCGTCATTCGCCAAAAACCCGGCAGCCTCGAACGCGACGAGTTCGTTTACAATCTGAACGATATCGACAAGAGAAAGATCAACGATCCATATCTCGAACCGAACGATATCGTCGCGGTTTCGGAGGACAAAACCCGAAGTATCCTGAACGCATTGAAAAACAGTTTGACGCAGGGACTGCCGAGCCTATTCTATAGAGTTCCTTAATAAGATCATCAATGAAAGAGATCCGTGAGATTGTGCCGACTAAAGTGGCCGACCCTGTCGTCGAACTTGAGAGTCCATTCGAGCAGCACGTTATTCCCGGACCAGGACGGTATCCGGCGTATAGAGACGTTTACGGACCGGAAGGTTTCCAGTTCCTGGATTACTGGCGGGCCATCAGGAAACGGATATGGCTGGTAGCAGGGATCGCCGTCCTGGTCACGACCCTTGCCGCCATATACGTGGCACGGAAGCCGAATGTCTATCTCGCCACCTCGGTGATCCAAGTCGACTTGGAGCAGACCAATCCCGACCTCGTAACGAATGATCGCCAGCGACCGATCTCGAATCCCGATCCCTCGTATTTCAACACACAGCTCCAATTATTAAGCAGTGACGCATTGCTTCGTCGCGTGGTCAAGGAACACAATCTCGATGCCAACAAAGAGTTTCAGGCGGCGAAGGCTGCTCGCGAAACGTCCGCCTGGCGGTCGGTGCTGCGTTCGCTCGGTTTGGCGAGCGACCCGAATGCGAAACCGGATGCGAATTCGGAGCAGATCGAAGAAGCCAATTCGAAATTCGTTTCGGCAGATGAGATCGCCGACGCCGTTCGCCTTTCGCCCTACGTGGACATGATCCGTGAAGACCTGATCGTTGAACCGGTCCGCGAATCGAGAGCTACCGTCAAAGACACCCGTTTGATCGAGATCTCTTACAGGAACACAGATCCAAATCTAGCCGCCTATGTCGTGAACGCGCTCGGGGAGACATTTACGCTTGCGAATCAGGAGAAGCGTTCGGGAACGAGCAGGAAAACAAGCGATTTTCTGCTGAAACGTATCAACGATCTGCAAACCGAGATCCGCAATGACGAGATAAAGCTGGTGGAGCTTAAAAAGTCGGAAGGGATCCTTAAAACGGACGGCGATCAAACCATCGTGATCGACCGCCTTTCGGGCCTGAACCAGCAGCTCCTCGAAGCGGAGAATTCCCGAAAGCTGGCAGAGGCGAAATACTTTGCCGTGAAGGATTCGCCGGATGCTATCAAAGCTCTCGCCGAACAGGAAAGCGCCCGGTATATCACCGAACGCGAGAACAATGTGCAGTTGGTTCGCAACGACACCCAGAAAAAGATCAATGACCTTCGTGCCGAACGCGCTCGAAAGCTGCAGGAGTTCAAGGAAACGGCGCCCGAGATAATCGAAATCGACAGGCAGATCTCGAGTTTGGAAGACTCGCTATCCACCCTGGTCCAAAAAAACAACGAGGACATTAAATCCTACCGCGAGCGCACGGCGAAGACCCTGGTTGACAACATGAGGACCGCGTACGTACAGGCACGTGACCAGGAGGCGAAGATCCGGGCCGCATATGACGTTCAATACAACGAAGCGCAGGGGCAAAACTCCGGTACGGTGATGATCAAGCTGCTCGAGCAGACGATCGAAACGAATCGAGGGTTTTTAGACAATCTTCGCAAGCAACAGAGCGGTAACGACGTCGCGTCGCAGGGAAGCGACAACAATATCAGCGTCGCGAGCTTTGGGATCCCGCCGGAATACCCGGTTGCGCCGAGGCGCCTAATGACGATCGCCGCGGCGTTGATGCTCTCGATGCTTTTCGGTATGGGGCTTGCGCTTTTCCTCGAGTATCTCGACGACACGATCACGACGACCGAAGAGGTGGAAAGTTACCTGCAGCTTCCGGCTTTGGCGGCGATCCCAACGATCGATACAATGCCGAAGCGAAAACTTCTTCTTGTAGGGGGGAAATCTGACGGTGAGGAAACGGATCCTGAAGATTCCGAGCTCCTGATATTTGCGGATCCGCGTTCGTCGCTTTCGGAGTCGTATCGCCAACTGCGGACCTCGATCCTGCTGTCGACCGCGGGCCACGCGCCGAAATCGCTTTTGATCACCTCCAGCCTCCCGTCCGAAGGTAAGACAACGACTGCCACCAACACAGCGATCAGCCTCGCGCAGACCGGCGCTAAGGTACTCGTCATCGATGCAGATATGCGGCGCGCTCGGCTGCATTCGGTCTTTAATGTACCCAACGGCCTGGGCTTGAGCACTGTGCTGTCCAGCGATCTGACCGACAAGGAAATACTCGACGTTATTCATTACGACGAGCGGACCAAGGTGCACGTGATGACCTCGGGCCCGATACCGCCGAATCCGGCGGAGTTGATCGGTTCGGAACAGATGGTAAAACTGCTCAAGACCCTGCAGAACGAGTTCACGCATGTGGTGGTGGACTCGCCGCCGATCTCATCGTTCACTGACGGAGTCCTGATCGCCTCGCTCGTGGACGGAGTGATCCTCGTAGTGCATTCAGGCAAGAGCTCAAGGCAGGTCGTAAAGCGCGCGCGGCAACTTCTAACGGATGTGCGGGCACGCGTTTTGGGTGTCGTATTGAACAATGTGAACCTGAACTCGCAGGATAATTATTATTACTATCAGAGCTACTACACTCGAAGTAATTACCGGCATGCGGACGAGGCTGAGTAGTTTCCGCGCCGTCCGACTATAATTTCATCCGCACAATGGCCCTTCCCGAGAGCGAAGCAGCTGATCGTCTTCGCGCGTTTGCTTTTACGCGTCTCGATCTCGCATTTCTTGGGTTCGTCACGGTCTTTTTGTATCTGCAGCTCTTTATTTTGCCCGCCATTCCCGTTTACGTCGAAAACGACCAGCTATTACCAATATCAAACGCGATGCGTCTTCTCGATGGCGAGGTGATGTACAGGGATTTTTTTCATTTCGCGCCTCCGGGCACGGAACTTTATTACGCGGCGGCCTTTTCGTTGTTCGGCACAAAGGTATGGGTCGTCAACGCAACGGTATTTTTGCTCGGCCTCGCCCAGTTGTTGATCCTCTTTATTCTCTCCAAAAGGATCTTTTCGAAGATCTATTGCTACCTGCCGGCACTCATTTATTTCGTTATCGGTTTCCGGCTTTGGGGAATAGATGGAAGTTATCGCTTGTTCAGCGTTGTTTTCGTAATGGCCGCGGCATTGGTCCTGGCGTTCCGGCGGGATACTAAAGCGATAATTGCTGCAGCTGCGTTGTGCGGATTATCGTCGTTTTTTGTTAAGACGCGGGGGCTGCTTGGAATAGCCGCGATCTGCTTATTCCTACTATGGGAACAGTTCGATCACGGGTTCCAATTTGGAAAAGTATTTCGAAGTTGGCTGATAGCAGGTTCGACATTTCTATTGGTGGTAGTCGCCACGCAGTTTTACATGGCTTGGCTCGGCGGGTTTGATAACTATTTCTTTGCGAACGCTATTTTCCTGAAGGATCATTACGGTGCCGATACACTTTCGAACACATCCGCTTACTTTAGCGACATTCCCGATTTGAATTCGTACTTGGCCGCGTACGGTGCTGGAGGCGGCCTGTTTCGATATATTCGCATAGCTGGACCCACCTTATTTTTATACGCATTGGTTCCACTCGTGTACCCGTCGTATTTTCTTTATCGTCAAATCCGTCGCGATTACTCTTTCGGAGATCGCAATCTGATGATGTTGTCGATAATGGGTCTCGTTTTGTACATAGGAGCGTCGGCGCCGACCGCGTTCCGTCTTTACCATATATCGATCCCGGCGGTGATCGTACTGACATGGCTTCTTTCACGCTTATCGGCAGGGGCGTGGATCGCTCGAATCTCAACTGCCACGCTTTTGGTTCTTGCCGTTTTGTATTGTGTGCAGCGGCAGAGAACAGAGAATGTTACGCTTGACCTACCCGCAGGCCGCGCGGCTTTTCTTGCGCCGCACCCGGCAGATAAATATGTCTGGTTAGGTCTCGAAATGAACCCCGGCGAGTACATTTACGAGGCG
>JAICPV010000082.1 GCA_025929655.1 Pyrinomonadaceae bacterium | reverse complement strand
GGGCATGGGCGCGACATTCACCGGTCTCGGCGTAACGACGCGCGGCGTGGACGTGATCCAGGTCGGTGACAGTCGTGCGTACCTGGTTCGCGACGAAAAGATCTATCAGATCACAAAGGACCAGTCGCTCGTCCAGCAATTGATCGATGCGCAGCAGATCTCCGCGGAGGAGGCCGAAACGCACACCTTGAAGAACGTTATTCTTCAAGCCTTAGGAGCTCAAAACGAGATCTATCCGGTTTCGGCGCGGCTGACCCCTTGCCGCAACGACGTCGTCCTGGTCTGCAGCGACGGCCTTTCAAACAAAGTGCAGGCCGCTGACATGCAGCGGATCATAGTTGAAAACTTTGATTCTTTGGAGATGGCGTGTGCGGAATTGGTAAAGGAAGCGAACGAGAACGGTGGCGAGGATAACATCACAGTCGTGATCGGGAAACTTATCGGGGACGACCTTCCCGAACCGGCGGGCGAAGATGTTCAGCTTGAGGTGATCGACCTCGGCAATATACACGACACCGCCGATCAGGACACTGCCGAAACTCTCTAGTTTTGCCTCCACTCGGGAAGCTCTTTGTTCACCGGTTTCACATAGATAGACGAGCCCTTAACACTTACCACCTCGACTTTTTCGCCCTCGATCAACTTGATATCGTCGTCGGCCGGAAACGCGGTCCAAACCGAACCGTAAACGCGGACGGCTCCTTCATTCAAAGCGCCGCTGCTGGCCAACGTCACCGTGCCGATCTGTCCCGGCAGCGAATCGACGCCCATCTTGATCTCCGGGCCATCCTGATGCGGTAGATACTTTGCAAAGATCGTCCGCGACATTATTGTCATTCCGACCGAGATCACAGCGAACAGGCCGAACTGGATCGGAAGCCCGAAGCCCAGCATGGCGGCGAGAGCTGCCGCCAATGCACCGAGCCCGAACCAAAAAAGAAAGAATCCGAGGGTGAAGATCTCCGCGATTATCAGAGCGACGCCGAGGACGATCCAGGCTATCCAAAGGTACTGTTCCATAGCAGGACGATTGCCACGATTCTAGCATAGAGCGCCGGGCTCATTGTCTTGGTCGTCGTATTTCGCTGTGCTAATCTTTGGTTCGGGCTGGGGTGGCGGAATTGGTAGACGCCCAGGACTTAAAATCCTGTGCCCTCAGGGGCGTGCGGGTTCGATTCCCGCCCCCAGCACCAAAAAGAAAAACAACGTGAAAAAGGCGTCGATGGAGGCCTTTTATTGTTTCAGCGCACTTTTTTGGTACAGAATATGGATTGGGCGTTTAAATATTGTATCCGCAAATGCATTTTTAATATTGCGGTCTCCCTACAATATGAAAAACGCATCATCCCGCATAGAAGGCGTCGTACACAGTAGAAGATTTAAAGGCCGGACTCTTCCAGTGTCGGCCTTATTTATTTTGATCGTCGCGATCCCGGCGTCGGTTTTCACCGAGCGTGCTGCCGCAAAACGGGCGACGAGTTCGCTGATCACGCAGATCGGCTTTAATCCGATCGATCAACCGGCAAACTTCACGGTCGGCGTATCGAACCCTGCGGGACAGCCTCTTCGGATCCAAACGCAGAATTCGTCCGGCGCGGGTGAAACGGTCACCGGGGCCGGTCAAACGGTTCTGGTTACTGTTATGACGAGTTCCCCCACAGGGCGGTTTTCAAATAGCGCGGCCGGGCCGTTCAACAACCCAACGATCACGGTTTCAATAACCAGCGGCAGGCAGGACTCGCAGAATATTTTTTATCGAGACACCACGCCCGGCACCGTTGCCCTGATCGGAACGGTGACTCTCGTGGGAAACACCGCGCTGCCCTTCGGCGCTTCCACGGCGGTGATCAAATCCGTCACGGGCAGCGGGGACCGGCTGGCATTCGGCACGCAGCCGAGCAATACGATGAAGAACGCCGTCGTCGGACCGCCCGTAACGGTCCGTATACAGGACGCGTCCGGCAATCTCGATACGGCCGCCAGCCGAAACATTTCGATAGCTCTCGGAAATGATCCCTCAGGCGCGACTCTTGGCGGAACCACGACAGTTGCGGCCGTGAACGGCATAGCGACCTTCAGCGATCTACAGATCGACAAAGCGGGCGACGGCTATACGCTCGTCGCAACCTCCGATCTTCCCGCACCCGCACTCGCGACGGCGGAATCGACACCTTTTAACATCGACAAGCTCCCGCAGGCCATCGATTTCGAAGAGCTTGAAGCGAAAACGTACGGCGACGAAGATTTCGAGATCCACGCGACGGCGTCATCGGGTTATAACGTTTCGTTCGAGAGCCTTACGCCCGAAACGTGCACCGTGGAAGGCGCGATTGCGTCGATATCCGCCGCCGGCATTTGTACGGTACGTGCGTACCAATCGGGCGATCCCGATCACGAACCGGCAGACAATGTCGAGCGTTCGTTTTTCATTGACAAAGCCGACGCTAAAATCGATGTCCTCCCGTACGACGTTGTTTTCGACGGGCGGCCGCACACCGCCGCATTAGTTTCTATTACCGGTGTGAAAGGAGAGACAGATTCGCAGGTAGGCACAGTCGACCTGATCGGCACGGTTCACACAAATGCCGCCTCCTACCCCGGTGACACCTGGACTTTTCTAGGTAACGGTAATTACAACGACGCGTCCGGAATCGTCGATAACAACATTTCGAGAGCACCTGTAACCGCTCATGCGGGAAGCGGCTCTGCGACGTTCGACGGGACGCAAAAAACCGTTCCGAATTGTACAGTCGACGGACCCGGATACACCGGCGATCTCACCTGTGCCAATGATCCCGATTCGATCGGCCCAGGCGCGGGCGCATATGTTATTGGATCGACAGTAAACGGAACAGGGCTTTCGAATTTCGAAATCACAAAAGTTGACGGAACATTTACGATCGACAAGGCACCGACGGAGGTGACGGTAAGATTCGAAAACGTTCCGTACGTTTACCGAGGCAGCGCTTTTATAGCGACGGCCAAGGTCACAGGACCCGGCGGCCTTGACCAGATCGTGCCGGTAACCTATTCGGGCGACTGTTTGAATGTCACCGCAGCGAACGGTTGCGTCGCATCCACATCATTCTTCGAAAATACGAACTATCTCGGAAGTTTCGGCTCTTCGAGCATAACCATCTCGAAAAAAGCGCTGACTGTAACTGCATCAAGCCACGCCGTTGTTTTTGGTGACCCTGTTCCATTGGTCACGCCGTCATTTGATGGTTTCGCTGCGGGCGAAACGACATCGGCGATCGACACGCTGCCGACATGTTCGACTGCATATACCGTTGGATCGCCGGTCGGAACCTACCAGACGACTTGCTCCGGCGGGCTCGATAATAATTACAGTCTTGCCGAGCCGTACACGCCCGGCATGCTGATCGTAAACAGCGCGTGCAGCTTGTTCAACGGTTTCCTCGCGCCGCTGAGTGGAGCGAACGCGTTGCCGAATGTGTTGGGGCCGGGCGGCAGCTTCAGCACCCCGGTGCGTACTTTCAAGCTAAACAGCACGATACCTTTCAAATTTACGGCTGTCTGTTTCGGTTCGCCCTTGACGGCGGGATTCCAAACGCTGACGGCGCAAAAGTACAGCGACGGCATTCCGGTCGGGGACGAAGTGATCGCTCTCGACGGCGACGATTCCACGCCCGAAAATCTATTTCGATATTCCAACGGCCAATGGCACTTCAATTTCAAAACGAAGGAACTCGGCGACGGTGCCCAGGGAACATGGCTGTTCGAGGCCCGGCTGTTCGACGGCAGCCGTCACAGTGTTTGGCTGGCGATTCGAAAATAACTAACTAAGGGATCGTTTTGCAAAAAAAGGAACGGTATTTTCACCGTTCCTTTTTTTGTTGTCGAACTGAGATCAGTTTCGGCGTCGTACCTCCTGAAACGCTATAAGATTCGGCTCGCTGGGTTTCACAAGGCCGTAACCCGGACGGTGTTGAAGCGACGCCCTGTAGGGGCCGATCACCACCGTGTAAATGTGATTATCTTCGTCAAATAGTTTCCAGACACCTTCCGATCCATCGGACGCCATGATCGTTCCATTCGGTAAGAACCGCGTCGCACCGTAACTGTTCACCATCGAATCGTAGGTGCCGATTACCGGGTCTTTGTCTACCGATGCTTCGGCAAATGCGACGTCACCCGTGGCCTCGATCTCGTAATCGCCGCCCATCCGGAGCAGATTCTGATTCGGCGGCGCAACGCTAATGATTATTTTTTGATGTTTGAGTACCCTGTCGGCGGAGAACGAAACCTCGGCTCCGTTGGGGTTCGCGGTTAGCATCTTTGTGCTGCGCCAAGTCCGGTTCGCGTCGGTCATCGTGACGGTCAGAGTCGTCTTCATTTGCGCTCCGTAAAGCGTGGTTGATTGTTTCAGCCGCACCGTTACGCGACTGTTTCCGGGAGCCGCGTAGAAATACCAATAGTGCGTTCCGACCAGGCTGTCGGATGTTGCGCTGTTGATCCCGTCCTTCAATGGAAACGGATCGTTCGGTTTCAATGACTGCGCGGAAACGCAGACCGCGGATAGAAAAATTGCGAGAATCAATGACGTTAATTTCATCTACTGGTTCCTCCTTGCCGCGTTGACGAAGATCGGTGAGCCGTTTTGCTCAACTTGTTTGATTTTTTCGCCGTGCCCGCTTGTCGATTTGTCGCTGCCGCGTAGAATAAAAAAACATGGACCCCAAGGCTGAAACGCGAATTTGCAAAACGATCCATTGTTTACGGTCGCTGCTCATCATCGGTTTAATTTTGACCGCTACGGCGATGGCGCAGTCCCCGGCGGAACGTGCGCGTTGGGAACAACGGGCTCGCAATGTAACCATCACCCGCGACGACTGGGGCATCGCCCACGTCGTCGGCAAAAGCGACGCCGACGCAATTTTCGGAGCGATGTACGCGCAAGCGGAAGACGACTTCAACCGGATCGAAACTAATTATCTGAATTCGCTCGGCCGTCTCGCCGAAGCCGAGGGCGAGGCAGCGATATGGACGGACCTGCGCCAGAGATTATTTATCGATCCGGGAGAGCTGAAAAAGAGTTACGCGACGAGCCCTGAATGGCTCCGCAAATTGATGGACGCATGGGCGGACGGGTTGAATTTCTACCTCGCCAAAAATCCTGGAACGAAGCCGCGCGTTTTGACACGTTTCGAGCCATGGATGGCATTGAGCTTTACCGAAGGCAGCATCGGCGGCGACATAGAGACGATAAATCCTAACCGTCTGCGTGCCTTCTACGATCCGTCAGGAGCACCAGCTTTAGTTGCCCGCAATGCTACCGGCGAGCCGGGCGAAGCCGGTATTTCGGACGATGACGAGCCCCGCGGCTCCAACGGCATCGCCATCGCGCCTAGAAACACGAAGAACAAGAATGCATTGCTGCTGATCAACCCGCACACGTCTTTCTATTTCCGCTCCGAACTTCATATGACGAGCGGGGAGGGCTTGAATGCGTATGGTGCCTCCACTTGGGGACAGTTTTTCATTTACCAGGGCTTCAACGAACGCCTCGGCTGGATGCACACGTCAAGCGCCGTGGATGCGATCGATCTTTATACCGAAAGCGTTTCAAACAAAAGCGGTAAGTGGTTTTACAAACACGGCGGTTCGAACCGGCCGGTCGTGACCAAGATTGTCACGGTTCGTTACAAGACTCCAGTCGGTTTATCGGAACGCACGTTCACGACTTATCACACACACCACGGACCGATCATTCGCAAAAATGCGGAAGGAAAATGGGAATCGATCAGCCTGATGCACAAACCGGTCGAGGCGTTGATGCAATCGTACGGGCGGACGAAGGCGCGAAGTTTGGCCGAATTTAGGAAAATAATGGAGCTCGCCGCCAATTCGTCAAACAACACCTTGTACGCCGACGCGGACGGGAACATCGCGTATTTCCACGTCAACTACGTTCCCAGACGTGATGATAAATTCAATTGGATGGCGGTCGCAGACGGCAGCGATCCGGCGACCGACCACAAAGGCCTGCTCGCGCAATCGGAGCTGCCGCACTTGATAAATCCCGCCAGTGGATGGGTCTATAACAGCAACAACTGGCCATGGTCGGCCGCGGGCCCGAGCAGTTTGAAGCAAACCGATTTCCCGCGGTATGTCGACCGCGGCAGCGAGAGCGCACGGGGGCTGCACGCGATCCGTGTCCTCGAAAACCGAACGGATTTCACTTTGGAATCTTTGAACGACGCCGCCTACGACAGTTACCTTCCGTGGTTCGCGACCGCCCTCCCGGCGTTGATCAAAGCGTGGGACGATACGCCGCCATCCGATCCGGTAAAAGCAAAGCTCGCGCCGCAGATCGATGTTTTGCGCAAATGGGATTACCGGTGGTCCGTCGATTCGATCGCGACTTCGCTCGCCGTCTTTTGGGGTGAAGCCGTCGGGCGCCTCGTGCAGCCTTCGAATGCGTTAATGGGTCAGGAGAATATAGCGCGGAACGCAACGCGGGAACAGTTACTAACTGCTCTCGATACGGCATCCACAAGGCTGACAAACGATTTCGGCAAATGGAACACGCCGTGGGGTGAGATCAACCGGTTTCAGCGCCTGACCGGCGACATCGTTCAGCCGCATGACGATTCGAAACCGAGTATTCCGGTCGGGTTCACTTCCGGAAACTGGGGCTCGCTCGCGTCGTTCGGAGCACGCCCGACGCGAAACACGAAGAAATGGTACGGCACGAGCGGCAACAGCTTCGTCGCGGTCGTCGAATTCGGCAAAACCGTGCGCGCGAAGGCCGTGACCGCGGGCGGCGAGAGCGGCGACCCGAGATCGAAACACTTTAACGATCAGGCTGTCCGTTACGCGACCGGGAACCTCCGTGATGTCTATTTCTATCCGTCTCAGCTAAAGGGCCACACGGAAAAAATCTACAAACCGGGCCATTGATGTCCGAGTGGTACGGCGCTTGCGAGACCAGCTTGGGAGATGGCGATGAAACGTCTATTTGCAGGTATTTTCGGTCTCGCAGTGGTGATCGTGACCTTTTATGCGTCGACAAACGCCCAAAATCGTGCGGTTTTGGCCGAAGCTCAGCGTATAACCGGCGATCGGTTCACGGTGGGCGCACGCACCCCGAATGGAGCGACAGTTTACGCGGTTCGGCAGCCGTCGGCCGCGATGCTGAACGCGATCGATCGCGGCCTGGCCGATCTGTTTTCGGTCGCTCGGCGAAATGGATATCGACGCGCCCTCAATTACACAAGTTATACGATCTTTGTAGCAAATCCGGATCGCACAAAAGACGGGTCGGGCCGCTATTCACCGGATATCGCGGTCGGTGCGGCTCAATATGCCGGAACCGGCTACGATCAGGGAGGATATATTTTCGCGGCCGGGATGATCATCGCGCGGAACCCGATGGCGTTCGTTATTTCGGAACATACCTCCAACTTCGCACGCGTCTCCGATCTTGTGCGATACGAAGGCGAACATCTCGTTCTTTACCAGAACGATCGCCGCAGATATGAGCAAACAAAAGACCACAGCCAGGGGGGCGGGCATCCTATTTTGCGTTGACGATATCGTATAGATGGTAAACGAAAAAGTTTGCTGCCGGGCAATGTCCGAAATTTGAAACTCGCAAAATGCTGATTTTTACTAGTTCAGAAAGAGTTGGAATTTTGAAATGCAGTTGGCACGCTCGTTGCTAACTAAAGCAATACAAATGTGGTCGCTGGAATTATCCTAAGGCCATTAATGGAAAAGCCTGGTGTGAAGGGGAGAGCGCGCCGGGCTTTTTCATTTGGAGCGACGACACTCATGTCGTCACGAACGCCGCTTCGGCGTTCGAATGATTGACTCTTGATAAAGCTCAGGTTCGCCCTTCGGGCTCATGACGACAGGAGTGTCGTCGCTCCTACGGCTTCACGCCATTGCGTTTCGCGTCCGCGACCATCGCTCTGACTTCCGATGAAAGTGTCGGCACGTGAAAGGGAATGCCG
>JAICPV010000103.1 GCA_025929655.1 Pyrinomonadaceae bacterium | reverse complement strand
CGCAGTGTTGAGAACGTTTTCGTTCCAACCGGTCCTTGCACGTAATTCCGCAAAATCGATCCCATTTAAACCGGAACCGGCGACAAAATTTTTCAGAAGTTCTGCCGGGTCTTCGGCCGAGCCGGAAAGCGTCTTTAGAAAGTGTATGACATGGGCGATGTTTTTCTTCCTGTGTCGATCGGGAAAACTGTCCAGGACGGTGCCGCCTGCGATCGTCACTTGCGGGGAATAGCTGCGGACTATGAACCGGTCGCCGAATATCGCGGTCACCGGTGATTCGAAACGAAATTGGACGAAACCCGATTTGCCCGGATCGATCTCGCCCGTATCGTTAAGGACGGCAAGCCTCGCCAGGAGTTCAGCGGAACCGACATGGACCCGAACCCTTTGTCTCGACCGAACAGGCTTTTCAGTGTTCGAAAGTACCTCGATCCTGGCGTCGAAAGCCTGCGTCGGTCGAAAAACACCTTTTTCCGCCAAAAGCATGCCGCGGGACACTTCAGTGTGATCCAGACCCGCCAGATTGATCGCCGTTCGGTTTCCCGAAACGGCTTTTTTCACGGATCGGCCGTGGGATTGGATACTTCGGATCCTAACGACACGGCCTTCAGGCAAAAGATCGAGCTCTCCGCCTTCCGCCGGCGAGCCCGAAGCTAACGTGCCAGTGACAACAGTCCCAAAACCTTTTTTCGTGAAAACCCGATCTACCGGGAGCCGTGAGACCAACCGATCGTTTCGGTCGGGGACTTTTTCTGCAGCGCGAGCCAGACCGTCCTTGAGAGCTTCCAACCCGATGCCCGTTCGAATGCTGACCGGGATAACATCGGCGGTTTCAAGAAACGAACCTTCGACCACGTCGGCGATCTCGGCTTTGACGATATCGATCGTTTCCTCGTCCGCGAGATCGGCTTTGGTGACAGCCACGATGCCCGTCCGTACGCCAAGCAGCCGGCATATCTCGAAATGCTCGCGCGTCTGCGGCATCACGCCCTCATCCGCGGCCACCGCCAGCAAAACCACGTCGACGCCGCTCGCTCCGGCGAGCATGTTTTTCACAAAACGTTCATGACCCGGCACGTCAACGAACCCGAAATGGACGCCGCCGTGTTCCATCTCGGCGAACCCCAGGTCGATCGTGATCCCGCGTTTTTTCTCCTCCGGCAAGCGATCGGTATCAGTTCCGGTGAGGGCCTTCACCAAAGCGGTCTTCCCGTGATCGATATGTCCAGCGGTTCCGACAACTACATCCATAAGATAGAAAAACTGTGCCTTCGGTTAGATGATTATATCAAACGGGTTAGACAGGTTCGGGATGCATTGCGGCCTTCATGATCAATGCCCTCGTATAAGGTTGAGCTACCTCGTCCGGGACCTCCGCCGGTGTATACCATGCGAGGTCCATTATCTCTGCCGAACATATCTTCGGCTCGCCTTCCGCCCTCGCAAAAAAAAGTATTTCGATATGTGTACCGATCGTGCGAATCGTGTATAGTTTCAAATGAGAAATTTCGATCCCTATCTCCTCTCGGATCTCTCGACGTATAGCGTCTTCCGCCTGCTCGCCTTTATCGAGGAAACCTCCGGGGAACCCCCACCCGGAAATTGGCCGCAGGACATGGTTTAGAAGTAAAACTTCATTTTTCTCATTCGATATTATTACGGCTGCTGAGACCGTGAACGAGGTTTGTGTCGAGCGCACAAGCCAAGTACGAGTGTTCGGTGAGATCAGCCGCCACAATCTTCGAATCGCTTTTTTTAACATAAAGAGCGGTCAGAATGACCGTGAGTACGGGCATTCTGGAAGAACAACATTGTTGAAAGTGTATTTAAACTAGTAAACGGCGGGATCGCACCTGCCGCGCCCCACATTCCTAAAAAAAATTCCAACATCGAGGATATCAGAAATGAAGTTGCGCCATCTGACGGTCCGATCGTCCTTTTTGACTCTTTTTTTCCTGGGGGCCTTTTTCGCGGGCCTTTCTCAAAATTCTACGGTTCGCGACGACCTTTCGGGCTCGTTCCGCAAATTCGACATTGTCAACTTAGCCGGGAACACGTCCGAGAACATCAACGGAAACTCCCGCACTCTCACATTCGCAATTGGAGGCAGGCAGATAGAGCTTAGCCTCGTGCCAAATGACCTTCGCGCGGCGAACTACCGTGCGGAAGATACAGGGCCGATAGGTGTACGGACTATCGAAGCACCCTCGGTCACTACGTACAAAGGTTACGTGCTCGGCCGCCCGGGTTCCGAGGTCCGGCTTTCGATCAACGGTTCTAAAGTCGAGGGCTTTTTCACTATAGGTTACGACCGGTTTTTCATCGAGCCGGCATCAAAGTACTCGAAAGCGGCTTCCGCGTCGGAATCGGTGATCTACAAGGCCGAGGACTCGCTGGTCGACAGCACCTTCGCCTGCGATGCGGATGTGCCTACGCGTATCGGAATGGGCGACAAATTGGTGAATCTCGGAGAGCCCGCCACTCCGGAAGCGCAAAGGCGTTTCGACGTTGCTACCGAAGCCGATCGAGAGTTCGTAGGGAAATTCGGCTCGCCCGAAGCGGCAAACAGCGAGATCCTTTCAGTGCTCAATATGGTTGAAGGGACCTATTCCGTAGAGCTGAACCTTCGCATCCGCGTTACCTTCCAGCACACCTGGACGACCGCAGATCCTTTCGCCGCTACCACCTCAACCGGGATACTTTCGAATTTTCAAAACCATTGGAACCTAAACTACCCGTACGCCCAGTATCCACGGAACACCGCGCATTTATTCACCGCCAAATCGAACGCGTTGTCCCTCGGCATCGCATATCTCGGTGTGGTCTGCCGCAGTGGTGGAGCATCGTACGGTTTGAGCGGCTATGTCAACTGGACGCCTGGCAAGTTCCTCATCCCGGCCCACGAGCTGGGGCACAATCTTGGCGGACAACATGCCGAAGTTGCACAAAGCTGCGGGTACACGATAATGAACGCCCAATTGACCGGGTCGACCCCGATGACCTTTTGTGCCTACTCTCAGTCGCAGATAAATACCTATATCGCTACAAACGGCTCTTGCCTGCTGCAGATTGTACAGCAGCCAGCGTCGCCGACGGCAAAGAGGTTCGATTTCGACGGTGACAGCCGCGCCGATGCCGCAGTATTTCGTCCGAGCGAGGGAACCTGGTACGTGAACAAGAGCGGCGGCGGCGCAGCGCGGCTGGAGTTCGGCCTGCCGGGCGATAAGCCGGTGTCGGCGGACTACGACGGCGACGGGAAAACGGACGCGGCCGTTTTCAGGAACGGTGAGTGGTGGCGGCTTCTGAGTGCTACCAGCACCGTCAACATCGTTAATTTCGGATTGCCGGGGGACATTCCGGTGCCCGCCAATTTCGATTCGGACTCAAAGGCAGACGTGGCCGTATTTCGCCCGTCGAGCGGCCAGTGGTATTGGCTCAAGAGCACGAACTGGTCTTTCAACATGCAGAGCTTCGGCCTGAGCGGCGACGTTCCGCTTCCCGCAGACTACGACGGCGACGGCATCGCCGATCTGAATGTATTCAGGCCGTCCAACGGTACATGGTATCGGGCCGACAGTTCAACGGGAGCGTTTCGCGTTCGGCCGTTCGGGCTGAACGGCGATAAGCCGCTGATCGGTGATTTCGACGCGGATTCGAAAGCGGACATCGCGGTATTTCGACCGGGAACGAACGAGTGGTTCATCATTCGAAGTTCGGATTCGGAGTTTCGATACTACGTTTTCGGCCTTTCGGGCGACATCCCGGCAGCGGGAGATTTCGATGGCGACGGAAGATCGGATATTTCGGTGTTTCGTCCGTCGAACGGAACCTGGTACCGCATCAACAGCGCGAATTCGGCGTTCACCTTTGTGCAGTACGGCCTTCCCGGCGATTCGCCCGTGCCGTCGTATTACATTCAATAGGAAAGTTCACAGACGTGCTTTGAGAGAGTCGGGCAACCGACTCTCTTTTTTATTTGGAAGGCCCGCGTTTCCGCCGACTTATCGAAAATCGTATATTACTTTGATGGCAATCATCCGAAAAGCGGAAGACGCCGACAAGGCCGATGTCTGGCCGATCATTAAAGCGGTGATCGCGGGCGGCGACACGTATGTAAACGCGTCGGATTCTTCGAAAGAAGAAATGCTCGCGTATTGGTTCTCGCCGGAAAAATATGTTTTTGTCGCGGAAGAAAACGGCGAAATCCTCGGCACCTATTGGCTGAAAGCAAACCAGCCCGGCCTCGGCGACCATATCGGCAATGCCGCCTACATGGTTTCGCCGCACGCGAAAGGAAAAGGCATCGGGAAAATGATGGCGCTTCATTCGATCGAAGAAGCTAAGAAGATCGGGTTCTTCGCGATTCAGTTCAACTTCGTCGTCAAATCCAACACGGCCGCAGTCAATCTTTGGAAAAGCGTCGGCTTCGAGATCATCGGCGAGATACCGGACGCGTTCCGTCATTCTAAATTGGGCCTAACAAATGCGTACATAATGTACCGTAAGCTATAATTGCGGTTTTATCCGATGACGATAGACGAACAACTGGCTTTTCTAAAAAAGGGCACGGTCGACGTGATCCGCGACGAGGATCTGCGCTCTAAATTGGATCGAAGTGCGAAAACCGGTAAACCGCTTCGAATAAAGCTCGGGCTCGATCCGACCGCGCCGGATATTCATATCGGCCACACGGTCGTCATCCGCAAACTGAAAGCGTTTCAGGACCTGGGACACACGGTGATTTTTTTGATCGGCGATTTCACGGGCATGATCGGCGACCCTTCGGGGCGAAACGTGATGAGGCCGCCGCTTTCGCGTAATGAAATAAATGCAAACGCGGAAACCTATCAGAAGCAAATGTTCAAGCTGCTCGATCCGGAAAAGACGGAGCTTCGTTTCAACGGCGAATGGATGGATAATTTCACCGCGGCCGACTTCGTACGCCTGTGTGCGAAAACCACAGTCAAGCAGATCCTCGAACGCGACGATTTCGACAAGCGTATCAAAGAGGAGAAGCCGATCTCGCTGCACGAGCTATTGTATCCGCTCGTGCAGGGTTACGATTCGGTCGCACTCGAATCCGACGTCGAGCTCGGCGGGACCGATCAGAAATTCAATCTGTTAATGGGCCGAAATCTGCAACGCGAATTCGAACAGGAGCCGCAGGTGATAATGACCACGCCGCTGCTCGAGGGCTTGGACGGTGTGCAGAAGATGTCGAAAAGCTTGGGCAATTACATCGGCATCGAAGAGCCTCCCGGCGAGATGTTCGGCAAGGTGATGTCGATCAGTGACGAGCTGATGTGGCGATGGTATGAGCTTTTGACCGATCTCACGGTTTCTGAAATTTCAGATCTCAGATCCCAGATCGACAACGGGATGAATCCCCGCGACGCAAAAGTTCGGCTTGCAAAACTCATCATCCGCGATTTCCATTCGCAGGTAGACGCCGATGCTGCCGAGGAAGAATTCAATCGGCGGTTCGTGAAAAGGGAAGCGCCGGATGAGGTGGAAGAAAAACAGATCGCGGCAGGAACGTACCGTCTCGCGGAGCTATTGACGGAATCCGGCCTAACCAGTTCGAAAGGCGAAGCGAAGCGCCTGATCGAACAGGGAGGCGTCAAGGTGAACGGAGAAAAGGCGACAGCTCCGGCAGCCGAAATGACGATCGGCAATGGCGACACGGTACTTCTGCAAGCCGGGAAGCTGCGTTTTCTTCGCCTTACGACCGGTTAAACGTCTTTGTCCTCGACTTTCCAAAGGGTATAATTGAATTAAGTTGAAAACCTCAGCCACACGACGAGCCAGATTTGCTGAACGCCTCAACGGCGTCGCGACAGCGGAAAAGCCGTTTCGGCTCTTAGCCGGCAATTTTTCCAGGGTAGCCCGGCATGCGATCAACGAGGCGAACAGCCTTTCGCTTGAACACGTCACGATCAAGCTTAAACGCCTACCGAAACAGCTCGACGGGTTCCGCATCGTCCACCTTTCCGACACGCATCACAGTCCTTTTACGGGCCTCGACCATATCGAACGGGCGGTCGAGTTCGCCAACAGCCTCGAGCCCGATATGTTCTGCTTGACGGGCGACTACGTTTCGCACGAACGGAAATACATCGCCCCGGTCGCCGAAGTTCTCGGTTCGCTGAAATCAGAATTTGGGACTTTTGCTTGTCTCGGCAATCACGATCATTGGACGGACCCCGGGCTGGTTACCGATCTATTCCGCGGCGAAGGGATCTCAATGCTGGTCAACGAAGGATTCCGTTTCGAAGCGCGGGGCGCATCATTTTGGCTATGTGGCGTCGACGACCACATGGTCGGCAAGACCGATCTCAGGGCCGCACTCGCCGGCTCGTTCCCCGACGAAATGAAGCTTTTACTTGCGCACAATCCTGTCATTCTCAGGCGAGCGACGCGGCAGGGAATCGACCTCACGCTCAGTGGCCACACGCACGGTGGACAGATCAAAATGCGCGATCCGGAAAAACGCATTCTCCCTCAACGTAGATTGAAAGCCGGCCTCCACCGTCGGTACGATTCGCAGATCTACATCACACGCGGCATCGGCACCGTAGTCGTCCCGATGCGGTATCAATGCCCGCCCGAGGTGTCCCTGCTGGAGCTCAGAAAGGCCGAATGACCGACGAGCAGGTTTCCACCCGCATCCTCACCATTCCCAATCTTCTTACTTTCGTGCGCATGGGGCTGATCCCGGTGTTCGCGACGGCGTTGGTCTACGGCCGCGAAACGAGCGCGCTGATCATCTTCGCGATCGCCGGCATATCCGACGGCATCGACGGCTTCATCGCGCGACGTATGAAGCAACAATCCGAGCTTGGCACCATAATTGACCCGATCGCCGATAAGCTCCTTATGACCACCGCGTTCGTGATGTTGACGATCCCCGGCCTCCTGGATCCCGGCCGCCATTTGCCCGTTCCGTTTTGGGTGACCGCCGCCGTCATCGGCAGGGACATTCTGATCGTCGCCGTCGCTCTGGCGATCACCGTTATGACGGGTTTCCGAGGATTCCAGCCTTCGTGGCTGGGAAAGGCAAGCACTTTCGTCCAGGTCGCCGCCGTGATCCTCATCCTGATCGCCGCCGTCTTCCCCCAGCTTAACGGCATCTACCTACCGACCACTTACACCATCGTCACGCTTTTCGCCGTCCTCTCCGGCATCCACTACATCTTCTTCGTCGCCCGCCT
>JAICPV010000532.1 GCA_025929655.1 Pyrinomonadaceae bacterium | reverse complement strand
TCGGCGAAGACTTTGGATTGCGTCAAAGCATTCAGCAATGTCGATTTTCCTGCATTCGTATAGCCGACCAGCGAGATCAAAGGAAGGTTCTTTTGAGCGCGTACTTTTCGCCGCTCGCCCCGCTGTCGACGAAGATTTTCGACTTGCTTCTCTAATTGAGAGATGCGGTCGCGCACGCGCCGGCGATCCGTTTCCAATTTCGTTTCTCCCGGCCCGCGTCCGCCGATGCCGCCCATCAGGCGCGAAAATGCAGAATTTTGCCCGATCACCAGACGAGGCACCAGATATTTTAATTGAGCGAGTTCGACCTGAAGCTTTCCTTCCCTGCTCTGGGCTCGCTGGGCAAAAATGTCGAGGATGAGCTGCGGCCGGTCGATCACTTTAAGATCGGTCGCTTCCGACAGTGCTCGGACCTGAGCCGGCGAAAGTTCAGTGTCGAAAACGATAAGGTCTGCGCCCAGACGCATCGAGCGGACCAAAAGCTCGTCCAATTTGCCGCGGCCCAACACGGTTTTCGGATCGATCTGCGGCCGTCGCTGGATGATCCTGTCCATTACGACGACGTCGGCCGAAAGCGCGAGTTCTTCCAATTCCGCGAGCGATTCTTCCGCTTCCTCGATGTAGCCCGTCGTGACACCGACGAGGATGACGCGGTCGCGATCGGTCTGTTTCGCACGCGCCGTTTCACGCACGCGGGCCATTTCGCTTTCAAGCGAGTTGATCAGCGATGCGAAATCGATGTCGAGCTGCGACGGGATATTCGGCTCGAGAAATTCATAATTGCCATCAGCGGAACCATTCGATTCTCCAGCCGGCAAAAGATATGCGGAGTAGACGAGGCCCGGCAGTCCGGTGTCCCGCTCAACCTGAATGATCGACATCAGATCGAGGCGCAGAAGCGCAAGGTCGGTGAGGTCGTCCTGCGTCAGCTTTTCGTCCTGGAGATGGGTATGAACGCAACGCAGACCGCGAAATCGGCCGGTAGCGGCGCGGGCACGCCCTATGTCCGGCATTTCGATCTGCTTCGCGTTGCCGACCATCACGTACTCGACGTGGCCTTTACGGTCGAGAAGCACGCCGATCTGACGGCCCGTCTCGTTCGAGAGCTCGGACATCTGCCTGGCAAGTTCCTGCGATACGATCTGGTCGGGTGGGACGCGACGCGTGGCAAGTCGCTCGATGCGGCGGATCTGATTGTGCTTCAACCCTTGTGTAAAGCCTGTAACGCTGCTGATAAGATCGAAACCTCCGAAACGTGAATTATATCAAATCGCCTGTTGCGAATAGCATGTCACCGCGACGGGCCGATTTGCCGATGCTTTTCGTATTCGTCATACTTTTTTAAACGTTATGACTGCAAAGCCCACGCCGAATGCGAGTTACAGCCTCACTCTACGCGTAAGGATCCAGAACACACCGGGCAAGCTCGGCGAGATAACCACCGCGATCGGAAACGCGGGCGGCGACATCGAAGGCATCGATATCGTCAACGTCGGCAAGGATTTTCTGATACGTGACATCACCGTTAATGCCGCAAGCGAGAACCACGACCAGGAGATAATCGGGTCCCTCGACAATGTCGACGGCGTCGAGGTCGTAAACGTCAGCGACCGCACGTTCCTTATGCATCTCGGCGGGAAGATCGAAATCGTCTCCAAGATCCCGTTAAAGACGCGCAGCGATCTTTCAATGGCATACACACCGGGCGTCGCGCGCGTCTGCCAGGCGATACACCGCGACCCGGAAAAGCGTTTCAATCTAACTATTAAAAAGAATACGGTCGCCGTCGTTTCCGACGGCACGGCGGTGCTTGGCCTCGGCGATCTCGGGCCCGCCGCGGCGATGCCCGTAATGGAAGGCAAGTGTCAGCTTTTCAAAGAGTTCGGCGGCGTCGATGCGTTTCCGATCTGCCTGAATACGAAGGACCCGCATGAGATCGTCCAAACGATCAAGAACATTTCGGTCGCGTTCGGCGGTATCAATCTCGAAGACATTTCGGCTCCCCGATGTTTCG
>JAICPV010000387.1 GCA_025929655.1 Pyrinomonadaceae bacterium | reverse complement strand
TCGCGATGCGATCACGCCGGACACCGCGATCGTTTCCGTGATGATGGCGAACAACGAGACCGGCGTTTTGTTCCCGGTTGCCGAGATCGCGGAAATCGTGAAGGAACGGAGCGACGCGCTGTTTCACGTCGACGGCGTGAACGCTGCTGGAAAGGTACCGATCGATCTGAAAAATACCGTGATCGATCTCTTCTCGATCTCCGCTCATAAATTTCACGGGCCCAAAGGGGTCGGTGCTCTGTTCATTCGCGACGGTCTGAATTTGCCGTCGATCCAGATCGGCGGCGGGCAGGAAAGAGGGAAGCGAGCAGGAACGGAGGCTGTTCATCAGATAGCCGGCCTCGGGGCGGCGGCGAGATATGTAAACGAATTCGATTCGTCACCCCGGATCGCCGCTCTTAGTGACAAGCTCGAAAATTATATTCTCGAAAGGATCCCGAATACGTCAGTAAACGGAACCCCAGACCGTAACAAACGCCTCCCGAACACTTCTAACATCTCATTCGAAAACACCAACGGCGAAATGATCCTATTCCGGCTGGACGAGGCCGGCATCTGCGTTTCTACCGGCTCTGCGTGCCATGCCGACGATCACAAAGCTTCGCCCGTCCTGCAGGCGATGAACATTCCTTATTCGAAAGCGATGGGTTCGATCAGGTTTTCGCTGAGTCGTCTAAATACCGAAGACGAGATCGATGAAGTGATCAATGTTCTGCCGAAGATCATTTCCGATCTGCGAGCGATCTCCGGTGATCAGGCCGCTTTTTCTATCCCGTAACGCGAAAGCTTCAGATAAAGACCGCGACGCGTGAGGCCGAGTTCGCCGGCGACGCGTGAAATGTTCCAGTTGTTTCGCGCCAGCGCCGATCTGATCATCTGCATTTCAAGCTCACTCACCGCATCCTCAAGTGTGCCGCCCTGTGGAATATTGGCGAACGGCGTAAACGGCGCGTCAAATGAGGCGATCGGTGCGGCATTTGTATCGCCGAAGATCGCCAGCGGTTTCGCGCTTCGTTTGAGTTCCGGCGAAAGGTGTTCCGGCGTGATGGTTTCGCCATCCACCGCGCGTGCCACGATCCGCTGGATCTCGTTGCAAAGCTGCCGCACATTCCCTTCCCATTCGCACACCATCAACAAATCAACGGTCTGCGGGGTGATCGTAACGCCTGTTTTCCCAAAACGTTTTGAATAATGATCGACGTAATAATTCACGATCGGCGGGATCTCCGACCGTCGTTCGCGAAGCGGCGGCACGCGTAGGCGGATCACGTTCAGGCGATAAAAGAGATCTTCGCGAAATGAACCGTCTGCGACCTTTGCCTCCAGCGGCATGTTCGTCGCGGCGATAACCCGAACGTCGACCTTGATCGGACGTTTTTCGCCGATCGGCTGGACCTCGCCTTCCTGCAAAAACCGGAGCAGCTTCGGCTGCACGTCGATCGGCAGGTCGCCGACCTCATCAAGAAAAAGTGTTCCGCCGTCGGCCGCGCGGATCATTCCGGGAGAATCCGTAACGGCCCCCGTGAATGCGCCCTTGCGGTAGCCGAAAAGATGCCCCTCCGCCAATTCCTTCGGCACGGCCGTGCAGTTGAAGGGAACAAAAATTTTCTCCTTCCGGTTCGAGATCGCGTGGATCGCCCGCGATACCAATTCCTTTCCGGTCCCCGATTCTCCCGTGACAAGTACAGTTACGTCCGACGAACGGATCTTATGAATTTCGTCGACCAATGTCGCCATCGCGGGTGAGGAATGGATGAAACCGGGCATCACGCTCGCCGAAGCGTCGCTCGAAACGAGTTCGTCCGGCGTGGATCTGTCTCGCTGCCGCAGCTCGATCACGTCCATCCCAAGTTCGACGACGCGCAGCAGCGGATCCAGCTGGGCCCCGTCATTTAATAAAGCTCCGCCTCTCGGCGACACGATCAGATAAGCATGAGCCGCATTCGCCGGTCGCAGCTCGAAAACGGAGGCATTGTTCTTTCTTTCAAATTCCCTGATCTCACGCTTTTGAGCAGCGTCGTTCAAACGCCGCGTGAGCTCACCGCTGTCCGCGGTCGGGATGCCGTGCGTGATAAATGGCCGGAGCCGTTTGTCTTCAGCAAATTCGGCGATCACGATCCGCCTTGCCCGGCTCTCCTGCTGCAGGACGGCTACCAGCTCGCGGAAGAGCAGCTCGCGCGATGCGGTCGCTTCCGCCAGCCGGACCATCAAAAGCTGCGATACAGATGAGGAACCGGAACCCTTTTTCGCAGACGGCTCCTCCTCGGTTTTCTTCGATCGCTCTTCGATCCTCGCATCCGCTTTCTTCTCCAGCGATGAAACTCCGAGCTTCTTGAAAATTTCCTTCGCGCTGTTCAGATGCCTGACGGCGCGCGTTTTCACACCGAGGTTCGAACCGATCAAAAGATGCGCGAGGCCGGTGTGGTAAACGTCGGCGGCGGTTTCGAAGATCGTCAGCGAGCGATTGAAGTGATGGATCGCGAGTTCGCGGTCGCTGGTTTCGAGAGCGGCGAGGCCGCGGATGCGCTGGATGTTCCCGAGCACGAAAAAGTCCGCGCTCGGATCGTTGTCCTCGATCACGCGAAGCTGATTCTCGCACGCGTCGACACCGCCGTTCTTTAGGTACGTTTCCGCGAGCACGAGACCGGCCATGTTCGCGTAATGTTTTTCGCCGATCTGCTCTGAAAGGTCGATCGTCTGACGCGCCGTCTGCTCGGCTTTCTTCAGATCGCCTTTTGCGAGATAGCACCGCGAAAGATTGCGTAACGCCTGCGCCTCGTACCATTCGCGCTTTCGCTCGAGCGCCATTTTCGCCGCGCGTTTGAACAAGCCTTCCGCTTCGTCCAGATCGCCGCGAAGGATCTTGATCTCGCCAAGGCTGTCGAGGATGCCGGCCATGTGGACGTGGTCGGATCTCGTCGCGAGATCGAGCGCCTTGCTGATCGCGTTTTCCGCTCGGTCGAGTTCGCCGACGAGCATCAGGTTGATGCCGAGGTTGTTGTAGGCGATGACGGAATTCAGAACGTGCTCGGTCTGTTCGAAAAAGCGGATCGATTTTTCCAGGCACTCGACGCCCTTTTTCGGCTGCCGCAAAAACCAATACGCGCCGGACATATCGGTGTAAAGTTTCCCGAGCATGAAGGGCGCACTGCGCCCGCCGATGATCTGGATCCCGAGGTCGAAATACTCGACGGACTTTTCG
>JAICPV010000017.1 GCA_025929655.1 Pyrinomonadaceae bacterium | reverse complement strand
AATATTTCCCGAACAGGCTTCCAGCTTCGCCTGGCAGGTCGACCTGCTTTATTTGTATCTGATCGTGGTCAGCGTGGCCTTCACGATACCGATCGTCGTCGCGATCTTTCTTTTCGCGGTCAAGTATCGTGAAAAGGAAAAATTCGCGTCCGGAGCGGAGATCCACGGCTCGATGGTTTTGGAAGCCGGATGGTCGTTCCTTCCATTCGTTATTTCGATGACGATCTTCCTAGGCGGCGCGATCGTTTATTACAACCAATACCGTGCCCCCGACGACGCAATGCAGATCTATGTCGTCGGAAAGCAGTGGATGTGGAAGATCCAGCACGAGACGGGGCAGCGCGAGATAAACGAGCTGCATGTGCCGGTCGGCCGCCGAGTCAAGCTGACCCTGACGACCGAGGATGTCCTGCACGACTTTTTCGTTCCGGCATTTCGAACTAAGGTCGACGTCGTTCCGGGCAGGTATACGTATCTTTGGTTTGAGCCGACGAAGCCCGGCAAATACCACTTGTTCTGTGCCGAATATTGCGGGCTAAATCATTCCGGAATGGGCGGTTACGTCTACGTGATGGAGCAACGCGATTTCGACAACTGGCTGGAAGGGAACGTTTCCGGGCAAACGCCGATCGAGATGGGACGCGATCTTTTCGAGAACAAGCTCGGATGTGCGTCTTGCCACGCGGGCGGTCCGCAGCAGCGCGGCGCGAAACTCGAGGGTATTTACGGCAAGGAAGTGGAACTGGTCGGCGGCGGGACGGTTTTAGCGAACGACGAGTATATCCGCAACTCGATCATCAATCCCGGTGCCCAGATCGTCGAAGGCTTTCAGCCGATCATGCCGACGTTCAAAGGCCAGGTGACCGAGGAACAGCTTCTCGGGCTTGTGGCATACATTAAATCTTTAAGCGGCGTGACGACGACCACGGCCGGTGCAGCAAGCAATTCGGCCGCTAACACTGGTTCAAACGTTCAGTCGAACGCCAATACGCTATCGCCGCGCCGAGCGGACCGCGGCGCGAATAACGCACAGGGCAGCAATCCGAATCCCCCGGGCCCTGCGAACAGATAAGTTTTATGCAAGATGCTATGACAGCCGATTACAGCGGCACGCAAAAATTGAATTACCTAAACAACGGTTTCACCCTGAAATCCTGGCTGCTGACAAAAGATCATAAACGGATCGCGATCATGTATCTGATCACGATCTCGCTCTTTTTTTTAGCGGGGGGCATTTTCGCCGCTACCATCCGGTTGGAGATGCTTACGCCAGCGAGCGACTTGCTTCAAACGGGGACATACAACAAGGTTTTCACCGCGCATGGCATCCTGATGATCTTCTTCTTCCTGATCCCGTCGATCCCGGCGGTTTTGGGCAACTTCCTATTGCCGATCATGATCGGGGCGAAGGACCTCGCGCTGCCGCGTATCAATCTTCTAAGCCTTTATATTTATTGGATCGGCGGATTGTTCACCGTCTGGGCACTGCTCCAGGGCGGCGTGGACACGGGCTGGACCTTTTACACGCCGTACAGTACCACTTTCTCAAACACGTACGTGATGGCGGTCGGGCTCGGCATTTTCATCAACGGGTTCTCTTCGATCCTTACCGGTTTGAATTTCATCGTCACCGTGCACACGATGCGGGCGCCTGGAATGACATGGTTTCGACTGCCGCTCTTCGTTTGGGCCCAGTACGCGACCAGCCTCGTTATGATCCTGGGCACTCCCGTCATCGCGATCACGGTGCTTCTACTCGCGATCGAGCGGTTCGCACAGGTGGGAATATTCGATCCAGCGATCGGCGGCGACCCGATCCTGTTCCAGCACATGTTCTGGTTTTACTCGCATCCTGCGGTCTACATCATGGTGCTGCCGGGCATGGGCGTGATAAGCGAGCTTATCTCTAATTTCTCGCGAAAGAAGATATTCGGGTACGAGTTCATTGCATTCTCTTCGATCGCGATCGCGGTTTTCGGTTTCCTGGTATGGGGCCACCACATGTTTGTCAGCGGCCAGTCGATCTACGCGGGGCTCGTGTTTTCGTTCCTGACAATGGTCGTTGCCGTGCCCTCGGCGATCAAGATGTTCAACTGGACGGCAACGCTTTACAAGGGATCGATCTCGTTCGATACGCCGATGCTTTACGGTCTCGGTTTTATGGGCCTTTTCCTGATCGGCGGATTGACGGGACTTTTCCTCGGAGCGATGGGTTTGGTCGTCCATTTGACGGATACGTATTTCGTCGTCGCCCACTTCCATTACGTGATGGTCGGCGGCCAGGTCGTTGCGTATCTGGGCGGCATTCACTACTGGTGGCCGAAGATGACCGGAAAGATGTACTCCGAATTTTGGGGCAAGATCTCGGCGATGCTCGTGTTCATCGGTTTCAATCTTACGTTCTTTCCGCAATTCATCCTCGGATACCTGGGGATGCCTCGGCGGTACGCTTCGTATCCCGAAGAGATGCAGGTGCTGAATATCTTCTCAAGTGCCGGAGCGTCCGTTCTCGGCGTTGGGATGATAATGCCGCTGATATATCTCGGACACTCTTTAATTTACGGAAAGCCCGCGGGCGACAATCCCTGGCTGCTTCCGGGCCTGGAATGGCGCACAAGCTCGCCGCCTCCGACTGAGAATTTCGAGGTTATGCCCGTGGTCACATGGGAAGCGTACGAATTCGGGGAAGACAGCGGCCTTGATCTCGAAGCCGCCCGTGCGAGGGAAGCGGCAAAAGTTTAACGAATTTCGATTTGCACATGTCGATTCACGATTTTTCGGAGTTGACCGATCCAAATCACTGCTGAGCGATCGCAATTCGAATATCGCAATTCGAAAATAGTTTATGTCGGCACATTCAGAAACAGAAAAGTTTCATTACCACGAGCCTGGCCTGCAACACCAGTTCGAAGACATGCAGCAGCAGGAAGAGTCCGTGTCCATCGGGATGTGGATGTTCCTTGTGCAGGAAATAATGTTCTTCGGCGGGCTGTTCACAGCGTATCTCGTTTATCGCTCGCGCTACCCGATGGCGTTCGCCGCCGGCAGTAATCATCTCGACGCTTTCTGGGGCGGCCTGAACACGCTGGTGCTGATCGTCAGCTCTCTGACGATGGCGCTAACCGTCTTTTACGCGCAAAAGAACAACCGCAACATGCAGGTGCTGATGATCGTCCTTACGATGTTCTTCGGGGCAGTGTTCCTCGGCGTCAAGGCGATCGAGTACACCGACAAATTCGATCACGGCCTAGTGCCCGTCGCCGGTTGGAACAAACGCGTTCCCGCGCACGCCGGCGAATCGCATGCCGCTGTGAAACCATGTTGGGAAGTGGACCACAATGCACCTGCGGAAGAGCATCCGAACCCGCGCGGGGAATTTCAATTTACCGATTGTTCGCTGGTGAAACAGGCGCAGGACGGGAACTATTTGACAGCGGCGGAAAGGGTCGGTTACTTCTCGAACGGCCAGATCGACGGGAACAAATTTCGCGACAAGGTCCGCATTTTTTATTACCTGTATTTCGTTATGACCGGGCTTCACGCGCTTCATATGGTCATCGGACTAGGCCTGATGACGTGGTTGCTCATAACGGCATGGCGCGGCAGGTACAACGAGGATTACTACATGCCGATAGAGATGTCGGGGCTCTACTGGCACTTCGTCGATATCGTTTGGATATTCTTGTTCCCGTTGCTCTATCTACTGGGTCGGCATTTCATGCACTAGATTGGAGCTTTGCCTCCAGGACGCTCCGTCGATATTTGCGATCGATAATATTTACCAAAGGCCACCTAACGGTGGAACCCAAAACTACGATGGCTGAACACGAACACGAACACGATCACATCGAGCACGATCATATGAACATCCCCCGATACCTTGGGGTTTTCGCCGTGCTGGTCGTGGGAACGATACTTACCTACTATGCCGCGACCGTGGACCTGGACTTCATCTTTCCGGGCGCGAATACGCTCGTTGCACTTCTGATCGCCTTCACGAAAATGACATGCGTGATGCTGTTCTTCATGCACGTTTATTGGAGCCCGCGGCTTATCTGGCTGTCGGCGGTCGCGAGCTTTTTCTGGCTTGCGATAATGTTCGCATACACGATGCAGGACTACCTTACGCGCGATATCGGCGTTTTCATGCAATAGAAAAGAGTCATAAGGGCAGTAGATTTGGCACGCTAGGGCATCAAAACCCGAACGTGCCGCTTGAATTTTACGGCTAGGTTAGCTGTATCGGGCGTGGTAATATCTAGCATTTAGTGCGTAGAGCGGATAGACGCATCGCAATTCGTCCCGCTCTGCATTTGGAGATCCTCAAGTCCACAGGTCGAAGATGTATTTTGGCTTAAAAAAATCTTTAACTCTCTGCGTTTTGATTTCGGCCGCTTTTTTCAGCGGCTGCATCAGGGTCAAGAAGGAAACGCCGACAGCCGTGCTGCTGGCGACCGTCGACGCAGACGTCAAACAGTTAACGGACGAGGTGGACCGTTACGCCCGCGTGACCTCAATACGAGCGAAGATGTACCTCGAGTTCGAGGACAATTCGTTCGCGCAGTTCGGCAGCAAGGAAGTTTACCGTCGCGCCGATGGCGAGGTTGTCGTCCAACGTCCCGCTAACATCTTCATGAAGGTCCAGGTCCCGGTGATCAAATCGGACGTCGCGCAGATGACCTCGGACGGAGAAAAATTCCGCGTAGCCATTCTTCAGGACGGCGGCACCGGCAAATACAAAAAATTCGTCAAAGGCACCAACGATGCCGATTATTCCAAGCTGCAGCAGGATCTGGGCGAGGGTAATGGTGATGCGGTAGCGGCTAAAACCGTGAATGCTTTCGCGGACCTTCGTCCTCAGCACTTCACCGATGCGATGCTGGTCCGGCCGGTCGACGGAGCGAACCTGTACACGCAGAGCACCATCTTCCAGGTGGAAGAGGACAAGACCGAAGATAAGAAATCGCCGATCCGCACGGTAACGCGCGGCTATTACCTTTTGGACGAATACAAACGCCTCCATAACGGCGGGCTGATGATCGCGCGTCGGTTTTGGTTCGACCGCGTCGGCCGGATCCGCCTCGCCCGCCAGCAGCTTTTTGACGTTAAAGGCGAGATCGCCTCCGACATCGTTTACGGCCGCGAGGGCGATCTTTCGACCATGGCCGAGTATAAAAATTTGCCGCTGCAGATAACCGTCACGCGTCCGCAGGAAAAATATTCGATGACGCTGCGGTATCAAACCCCGGCGGAAGTGGTGATCGGGCAAACTTACAAGCTCTCCGCCTTCGTACTTCAAAACTCGTGGAACCTTGAGGAGCTCGACCTTGATAAAAAACTATTGGAGCTTAGCGCCTCGCGTTTCGGTAATTCGAACCAAAACTCCACCGTCCGCACGCAGTAGGTTTCCATTTCAGCCGTGATCGTTCAGACAAAAGATCTCACAAAGACTTACAGAATTGGGAAGATGGCCGTTCCGGCTCTCCGCGGGGTGTCGCTCGACGTCCAGCGCGGTGAATTTGTAGCGATAATGGGGCCGTCCGGCTGCGGCAAGTCCACGCTGCTGCATCTGCTCGGCGGGCTGCTTTCGCCGACGACCGGTTCGATTCATATCGATGGAGAAGATCTCTCTAAGGTGTCCGACGCTAAACGTACGGACATTCGCCGGCGCAAGATCGGTTTCGTGTTCCAGCGTTTTAATCTTTTCCCGACGTTGACCGCGGAAGGGAATCTGAAACTCGCCGAAAAGATACATACCGGCAACGGCGCCCATAGCGCCGATCGCCGCCACGAAGTTTTGCGGCTTTTGAAACTGGAAGGGAAGATGCGGCATAAACCGCTTGAGCTTTCCGGTGGCGAGCAGCAGCGCGTCGCCTTGGCGCGTGCGATCATCAACAGCCCGGCGATCATTCTGGCCGACGAGCCGACAGGAAACCTGGACTCGGAAAATTCCGAGATCGTACTCGACATGTTCAAGGAGCTGAACGAGAAGTTCCGGCAGACGATCATCATGATCACGCACAACCCTGAGGCCGCGGCCGTCGCATCGCGTATAATAAGAATGCGCGACGGGCATATTGTAGAGGAATAGTTTCTCGAGCTGCCCGCCGCGGCCGTCTGTCTCGATCGGTCCTTGTTTTTTCTCGGTTCTGTGTTTTCTGAGTATTCTGTGGTTCTGGCCGTAACCATAGAACACATTGGAAATGACGTCCAGGCAAGGTGATTTCCGCTTGGAAATCGGTATTGTAAATGATGGGCAAGCTAAAGAATTTTGTTCTTTGGAATTACAGCCGCGAGACATCCGTTTACGTCATTTTCTGCCTGTTGATCGTCGCATTCATTTTCCTGACGCCGAAGAGCTGGTTCGACGGCCACGGAATAATTGCAACCCGAACGGAGCTTGTCATAGTCAAACCCCGAGAGTTTCCAGTGAACACGGACTTTCTGCAAAGACGCGTCCGCGAGATAACCGGCAACTCCGAAGCTCAACTGGTCGGGTGGCGGGAGATAAAGACATCCGACGGGGAAACAGCCTACGAGATCGAATACAGATGAGATCGTACATATGAAATTCATACATAGGTCATCAGTTCAGAAGTTTTTGCCGATGTTCCTGATCGGCTTTCTTATTTTTGGCGGAGTGCAGGCCGCTTCGGCACAGGGCATCCTCAACGAGATCCTTTCGCGGATGGACGCTCACAATAAGTCGCTCACGTCCTTGCGGGCGAATGCGACGATGGTGCAGGTCAATTCGCAGCTCGGTGTTGCGGATACGACCGAAGGGACCGTGGCGTACCTGCCGATCCGCGGGAAGAACCCCGCCGTGCGGGTTGACTGGTCGCGGCCGAAGAAGGAAACTCTGGCGGCGATCGACAAGCAGTATGTTATGTACAGGCCCGAACTCGCACAGGCATACACCGGCTCGACCGATAGCGCGAAGGGCAACGCGAAGGCCGGCAGCGCGCTTGCTTTTATGAGCATGTCGAAAGCCCAGCTAAAGCAGAATTATTCGATGAAGTACCTCGGCGAGGCGACATTGGCGAACGGCACGAAAACCTGGCATTTGGAACTGACGCCGACCGCCCGGACTTCTTACAAGTCCGCTGAGGTCTGGGTGGACGGGAACGGCATGCCGATCCAATCGAAGGTCACGGAACACAACAGCGATTCGACGACCGTGCTTCTTTCCAATCTGCAAAAGAACGTGAAGATCGACAGGTCCTCATTCAAGGTCGATCTGCCAAAGGGCACGAAAATAATCAAAAGTTAGTAACCGCCGTGTAAAGAAGAAGTTGGGAAATCTGCGAAAACGGTTTTGTTTTGGGAGATTTCGGTTCGGGGGTTTCGTGTTAGTTCGTTGGTTTGTTGGCTCCCATTTCGCTTAACCACGGATTCACACTAAATAACACAAGAAAATACCTCTGCGTATCCCGGGGCATGCCAGCTTTTGCTCTAAACACGGTTGCAACAAATATTTACGGCAATTCGTTTAATCCTTGCTTGAAATCTGTAAAACAAATAGAATCAGACCAGTTAGGTTGCCGCAAAATTCAGCCAGATATTGTGTCAAGATATAGAATTGTTTCTCTCCAGCAGTTTCGGGGAACCGTTTCGAGTGCGCGATGAAAGAGTGTCAGCTTTGTAAACATTGCTACGCAGACGACGTCTCAACCTGTCCCAAGGACGGGATGCCGACGATGCACACTCTTGCCGGCGAGCCGATCCTGGAAGGGAAATATCATATCGAACTGCGTCTCGGCCAGGGCGGAATGGGCGTCGTTTATAAGGCCCGGCATGCTTATCTTAAGACACAGCTCGCGATCAAGATCATTCTCCCGGACCTGGTAGGCAACGACCCCCAACTTGTAACACGGTTTCGTCAGGAAGCACTTGCGGCGGCTGCGATACGTCACCAGAACGTCGTCGCGGTGACCGACTACGGGGTCATCGGCGGCTCTATTCCATTTTTGGTGATGGAATATGTCGAGGGCGAATCGCTCCATGACCTGCTCGCGCGCGAAAAGAAACTCGATCCCGAACAAGCCTTCGATCTGATCTCAGCCGTAAGTGCCGGCGTTGGAGCCGCCCATCACCAAGGCATCGTTCATCGCGATCTGAAGCCGCTGAACATCATGATCTGCAACGACAAGCCGAGCATGTCTCAGGCTGTCAAGATCCTCGACTTCGGCCTTGCGAAGATCAAATCCGGTGAACTTTTGGGTTCGTTCATTCAGGCTCAGACCACCGGGCTGATGGGTTCGCCATATTATATGGCTCCCGAGCAATGGGCCGACGATGAACCCGATTCAAGATCCGATATTTACAGCCTCGGCGTGATGCTTTACCAGATGCTCGCGGGCGACGTGCCGTTCAAAGGCTCGTCGATCCCGGCGATCATGAAAAAGCACATCAGCGATCCGGCACCGACTTTCGCTTCCATGGGGACCACGGTGACGCCCGAACTTGAAGCCGCGGTCATGCACACGCTGCAGAAGGAAAAGGACAAACGGACGCCGTCCGTCGAGGCGATGATCAGCGAGCTTCGCGAAGCTATCTACCCGCAGGCGCTCGGCATTCACACGACCTCCGGCGGAGGAGCGCATCCGGTTACTACCATCAATATCAAGACCAATCCGCCGCATTCGACCGTTTTTGTCGATAATGTCGCGGTCGGGCAAAGCCGCGACGACGGCTGGATCACGCTTAATGGCGTCCAGACGGGCAATCACCGTCTTCGTGTAGCTAAAGAAGGATTCGGAGAATGGCAAAGCGAGGTGGTTTGCGACGGAAGGCCGCAGCAGGTGTACGCGGACCTGGCCGGCAGCGATGCGGCTGCAGCGACTGTCGCGTTCACAGGGGGAATCGGCCCGAACACGCCGCAGAATCTTTCGATGACTGGCGACCATGCGGCTGAAGTTCAGAAGACGATGGTCCAAAACTGGGACACGGGCCGCCAGCATATCGGCGTACAGTCCCAGCCGCCCAAGCGTTCGTTCTTCTCGCCACTCGTTCTGGGATCGATCGGGGCGATAGTGTTGTTAGGGTTAGGCGCTCTCGGAATCGGCGGCGCTTACCTGGCTGGCGTGTTCGGCGGGAAGAAAGACCTTGCGAACATCGCAAATGTGAATGCAAATTCATTGCCATCGCCTGCCGATACTCAAAGGCCTTCGACGAAAGCGGAGTTGATCGCGATCCCGGCCGGCTCGTTCATGATGGGTCGCAATGACGGCAACGAAAACGAAAAACCCGAGCATGAGGTCCCCGTCGCGGCTTTTCGGATGGACAAGACGGAGATCACGAACGCCGAGTTTTTTGAATTCATGAAAGGGTCGAATTATAAGCCGGCGAACGACGACAAGTTCCTCGCACATTGGGTTAACGGCAAGCCCATCGGCGGCGAAGAAAACATGCCCGTTAGGTTCGTAAATATTGAAGATATTAAGGCGTTCGCTGCGTGGCGTTCGAAACGCGACGGCACTACGTACAGGCTTCCGACGGAACAAGAGTGGGAATATGCCGCCCGCAACGGTTCGAGGAAGAACCTGTACCCGTGGGGCGACAGTTACGATGCCAAGTGCGCTTACATGGATCAGTCCAACAATGAGCCGGTCGAGGTGGGCAGTAAAACGTGCGCAAATTCGTGGGGCGTCCAGGACCTGATCGGCAACGTTTTCGAATGGACCGGAACCCCGGCGTCGCTCTATCCGGGGAGCTCAGGCGAGATCAAACCGACGTCGGAGCCGCATTTTATGCTTCGCGGCGGATCTGCTTTCCAGAAGTCGACCGGGCCGAACGCGATCACCTCGACGTTCAGGATCGCGGTTCCGGCGAGCCGCCGAAGCGCAGAGCTGGGATTCCGCCTTGTCCGCGCGGAATAGTATTTCGAATTTGAACCGTAGTAGATGGGCGTAGGGATTCACTTCTTACGCTTTTTGTTTTTCCGATGAACATCATTCTCGCCCAACCGAACGCAGCCGACGGCCGCGCGGTCGACAGGGAATTTAGGAAGCCTGTTGTAACCATCGGCCGTGATGCCGCCGAATGTGATATCGCATTCGAGAAGACGCAGTTTCCGATGGTGTCGCGCAAACATGCCGAGCTGCGCATTCAGAACGGGCAATGGACGATATCCGACCTCGGTTCCACATACGGGACCTTTCAAAACGGCCAGCAGGTTACGCAGCCGCAGCCGGTTCAGGCTGGCAGCACGCTGCAGTTCGGCACGGACGGCCCGAAATTGGTCGTCGTCTGGTTCGAGGTCGGCGAAGAAAACAGAATGCCGCAGCCTGTTGCCGCTCCGTCGAATATACCGCCGGCGCAAAAACCGATTGCTCCGCCCATTCAGGTCCCGCAGGCGAGGCTCGAAATTCCAGGGCCTCCCGCGAAACCGACGTTGCCGATCGGCAAACCATCTATTTGGCTCGGAAGGGAAGCCGACTGCGATGTGATTTTCGACGCGTCTTCGACGACAGTTTCTAGACGTCACGCCGAGATCGTATACGATGGCAGCGATTTTGTGTTGAAGGACAATAAGAGCTTCAACGGGACCCTCCTTAACGGCCAGCGGATCAATGCGAGCACGCCTCTTTATGACAATGATCAGATCCAACTTGGACTGGGCGGCCCGATCTTAATATTTGGAGCACCGGGGCGCGTCGCCCCGAAAGGCTCAAGCTTGGCCGGGCAGCGGTCTGTTCAGATCGCTCATAATGTCGCCGGTCCGCTTCCCGGCGACGGTTCCAAAACAATGGTCGCCAATCTTGGCCGTGCGCCCTCGAAGGCCCTCGTCGAAAGTTCTTCCGATCCCCAGCTCCTGATGACGCTGCAATTCGGTGATAAGAACGTGCTCACCATCGGCCGCGACGAATCGAATGATATTCGGATCGACGGCCTGCAGATCTCGAAGCATCACGCAAAGCTGCGGCTCTCCGGCGGCGAAATTTTCGTTGAGGATTCAAATTCCACCAACGGTGTTTTCGTAAACGGCGCCCGAACATCCCGCCAGGCCGTGCGGCCAAACGACAACGTTCAGATCGGGCCGTTCATCATTCGCGTCGATCAATCCGGAAGCATAGGGGTTTTCGACGCCAGGTCGAAAATGCGGATCGACATCCTGCATGTCGGCCGCGAGATCAAGGGTCGCGGCGGAATTCGCATACGTGTTCTCGACAATGTTTCCTTCTCTATTCAACCGAACGAATTCGTAGGCTTGCTCGGGCCTTCGGGCGCGGGAAAATCATCGTTAATCGAAGCCATGAACGGCGTGCGGCCCGCAAAAACCGGCAACGTTCTGATCAACCAGCTCGATCTGAACCGAAATTTCGACTCGCTAAAACAGGCGATCGGGTATGTTCCACAGGAAGATATCATTCACCGCGAGCTTTCTGTTTACCGGACGTTGTACTACGTCGCACGCTTGCGCTTATCGCGGGATGTTTCCAAGCGCGAGATCGATCAGATAGTCAACGAGGTTATCGACGTCACGGGACTGACCGAAAGGAAAAACGTCTCGGTAGGCAAGCTTTCCGGCGGCCAGCGAAAACGGGTTTCGATCGCTGTCGAGCTTATCACGAAGCCCTCGTGCATTTTCCTCGACGAGCCTACGTCGGGACTCGATCCGGCGACGGAAGACCGCATTATGCGGCTTTTCAAACAGGTTGCGGAATCCGGCAGGACCGTCGTAATGACGACGCACGCTATGGAAAACGTGGGTTTATTCGACAAGATCGCTGTCCTGATGCGCGGAAAGCTCGTCTTTTTCGGAAAACCCAATGATGCGTTGTCACATTTCAATGCGGCGAATTTCAAAGAGCTTTACGACCGGCTCGAGGAACCTGTAGAAGACGGAGTAAAAGAGCACGGCGAAGCGAATCGACATACTCTCGAGGATCAGGCGGCTGAGGAATGGCGTAAAAAATTTGCTGCGGCGCCACAGTACAAACTGCTGGTCGAGAAGCCGTTGAAACAGATCGGTCAAGTACCTCAAGGAGGTTCGTACAAGCGGCGGCGGCTGGGTATTTTTGGTTCGATCAGGCAGTGGGCGACACTGTCGCGCCGTTATTTCGAGGTACTTCGGAAGGATCGGCTGAACCTTTTCATTATGCTTGCGCAGCCGCCGATCATCGCGATCCTTACTTTGATCGTGATGGGTGCAAACTGGCCGCGCGATTTCGTTTACTTCGTCATCGCATTGGTCGCGATCTGGTTCGGCGTTTCTGATTCCGCCCGCGAGATCGTCCGCGAATTGCCGATATACAAACGCGAGCGAATGTTCAATCTCGGGATAATTCCGTACCTATTCTCGAAGCTTTTCGTACTCGGCACGATCGTTTTTGTCCAATGCCTGATACTTTACGTTCCGCTGAAGTTCTTCGACCTCGTCGGGGTCATGTCGATGCCGAGCGAGCTAGGCGGGATCCCGCAGTTTTGGGCGATGCTTATTACAGGCTTTGTCGGGTTGGCGACCGGATTGTTAATTTCCTCGATGTTTAGTTCTCCGCAGCTCGCGACGACGCTTGTTCCTCTCGTGCTTATTCCGCAAATATTATTCTCAGGCATTGGCGGAGTCCCGCAAGGATTGAACAAGGTCGTCAGCATGACGATGCCGGCCGCATGGTCCTTCGATACGATGAAACGATTTTCCACGCTCGACACGTTGGAACCTGAGGGCGCGAAAGCGAGCACTAAAGGGAAGGGCCTATACAGATACATCGAATCCGAAAATGAAAGCGCGTTGAATAAAGCGAAGAAAGATCTGGAAAACTTTAAAACGGTCTCAGGTGGCAGTTATCAGCAAAACGAAACCGGCGAGCCGTCGATGGCCGACGAACTAGAGGTTCCGGAGATGAAAAAGATCCCTGCCGACCTGAGCGGCTATATTACCTTCCTGCATCCGTGGATGAACGAAGTTTTAAACCAGTTCGTATTGATGCTAATGTTTTGGGTACTGACGCTGTCCGCGCTGGTCGTGCTGAAGCTGAAGGATATAAGGTAGTTGAAATGAGAGTTTTTGCGGTTCATCTTTTGATATTTTTGGCGCTCGCGATCGTTTTTTCAGGCTGTTCCGGCGAAGCAGGAACCGAAACGAACGTTGCTTCCGATACAGCTAACGCTTCAGACCGAAAGCCAGCTTCAAAGTATCCGCCGCTCCCCGAAAAGGTGGCCCAGGCCGAGATGGAAAATCTGGACCGCACGGTGACGAAGATCGCCGATCGCAAAGGCAAAGTGCTTCTTTTGAATCTTTGGGCCACATGGTGTGGATTCTGCCGTGAAGAAATGCCGATCCTGGTGAAGATGCAGAACGATCATCGTGATAATGGCTTTGAAGTGCTTGGGCTGAATGTGGACGACGAGCCGATCGACCAGGTGAACGAATTCGCGGAAGAAATGAAGTTGAACTACCCTCTGGTCTGGTCGGACGAGAGCACGACCCGCGAGCTTTTAAAGGTAAGCAAGTTTCAAGGGATCCCTCAGAGCTTCATTGTCGATCGCGAAGGTAATCTGCGAGGCGTATTCACAGGCGCTGATCCGAAAAACCTTAAGAAGATGGAGAAACTGGTCGCCGATATCGTCGCGGAAGGGTCAACTCTTTAATACGTTCGGGAACGCCGGTTCTACAAGGATCGTTTTGAAACTTGCAAGTCGAACCAGTCCCGGCGCCGTCCCCTTCGGCTTATTAACAAATTTTTT
>JAICPV010000442.1 GCA_025929655.1 Pyrinomonadaceae bacterium | reverse complement strand
CTCGAACAAGGGATGACGAGCAATATCCCGCGGCTCAGGCGTGCGATCGATGGTGTTCGCCTGGCACCGCAGATGGGTTACATCGGTGGCGGGGTAGTCGTGGGCACGCCTCCGATCTCTGGCAACTCGGCATCCGGAGCAACCGCGATCTGGGACGCTATCTGGATCACCTCGGAGGAGATCCTCGGGCCCGCGCCGGAAAAAACGCGCAGGGCGATCATCTTGCTTTCCGACGGCGTTAATACCTATGGGAAGAAAAAACTCAACGATGCGGTTGAGGCCGCACATCGGGCCGAAGCCGTTATTTACTCCATCGGGATCGGTGACAACTTCACTAACGGCGTCGATGAAGGCTCGTTGAACAAGATCTCCGAGCGTACAGGCGGGAAGGCGTTTTTCCCCCGCGACGAACTCGAACTAAGAAAAGCGTTCCAGCAGATCCAGGAAGAGATGCGTTCGCAGTATCTGGTCTCTTACGAGCCTACCAACGCTGCTCTCGACGGCTCGTACCGCACGATCGACATCAAACTGACCAATCCCGATCTGCAGAAACAAAAAGTGCAGCTCACGCATCGGAAGGGTTACTTCGCGAAGACGCAAAAGAAAAAGTAAGTATCGGTATTTAAGAAATGGCGGGTGTGATATGCGTGACGACGCATTTCCACTCGCCGTTCTGTTTGACGAAAACGTCGGACGTCCACTCGTTCGCCTCGAACGTCTGCCCGCCGAATTGTGCTGTGTTGGTCACACGTGCGGCGAAGATCGCGGTGTCGCCGAAGATTGATATCGTCCCCAACTCGGCCAAATCCATTGCACTGTGGGTTAGCTGCCCCGACCGCACGGAGGAAAGGAAATGCTCCTTCGAGCTCACTCCGCGTTCGGAAATCATGATCCAATCGTCCGTCATGAAGCTGCCGATGGCGTCTGCGCCATTCGCGACGATGGCAGCGGCCGACCGCTCGGAAATGTCGTACACCTCGCGCTGTTCGGAATTTAGATCCGAGGGTTTCATTCGTCAGTAGTTAAGTATTTCGATCTTCTGCAGCTGGCCTTTTTTGATCCTCATGATCCAGATCGCTCTGTGTTCAGGGTCGTCCAGATTTCGGAAGAGCTCCATTTTTCCGATCAGATTCGCGAGCGGAGGGATCGTGTTGGAATGCCCGACGATCAGCACACGCTTGTGCCGGCTTTTCATCACCCGGTCGACAAGCTCCTGCGGCTTTCGGGGATCGTACGTTTGGATCTGCAACTTCCGCTTTGCCGCCAGCGGGGCCGCAGTGTCTCGCGTGCGTTTGAGATCCGTCGAGAACACCTCCTTTACGCGTCCGACCTTTTTGATCAACCGGACTGCGCGCTCCTTTCCCGAGGCCGTAAGTTCGGGGTCGTTGTTCCCAGGTGCATCCACTTTTTCCGCGTGACGGACTAGGACGATGGTCTTTGTTTGTGCCTGGGCGTTTTCAACGGCAAGAACAGTTACAACAAAGAGGAGCATCAAAAAAGTCTTTTTCATAATTGCAGAATTATTTCCCCGCGGTCGGATGAGGTGTCGGCGTGCGACAACGCATTCTACATACAAAAGAACCAGCTGAAAAGTTTCAAATTCTCGCCAAAGACGGTAACCTAATTGTTTCCAGCCCTGCCATTATGTACCGCTGAACGCATTGCTTGGAACATTCGTTCGCTCCAAACTTCATCGTCTCGTTCGTTACCGATCCGATCGAAAGCCTCTCTAGCCTCTTTGAAATTCATCGTCTGGCAGGAAAGTCTCGCGTATTGGTTCAATCTAAAATTATCGACACCGTACTTCTTTTCGAGGAGGCGGAAACCTTTGGCAACATGCTCTTTGGAGATCATTGCCCAGTTCTGACCGAGCGAGGGATCGCCGAGCTTGTTCGCCACTACCACGAAATAGAGAATATCCGTCTCGTCTGTTCCAAGCGCGGTCAGCTTTCCCGGTAAAGAATCGACAAACTTTTGCCAATCGCCCGGCTCGCCGTTCCACTTAGGCGTGAGGTTTTCCGATTTGACCAAATAGTTTTGCAAATAGTTTGGCTCGCTTTCGATGCCCGCCTCGAACACCGACTCAAATTTCATCAGCGGCCATTGCTGGAACATTCCGATCATCATCATCTCTCGGTACCAGCGCGGACACTTTGGCTCGATCTGCTCCATCGATTCCAGGATTATCTGAGCTTCGCGTACTTGCTCATGAAAAGCGGCATAGCCCTCTTGCGAAACCGAGTCGATGTATCCGGTTCCTCTAACAAAAGAACCGTACTCCAAACGTCCGTGGGCGAGCGCCACCTTTGCAGTAAACGACCCGGGCCTTTCCGATGCCCACCGCTCTAGCAGTTCGATACGGTCCTTCCACATTTCGTCGTTCACTCGCTGACCCCGATAATCGGCAACAAACTTGACGATGCCGTTATAAACTGAATCGATCTTCCAGTAGCCGCCGGGAAACCGTTCCTTGTTATCGCGAGCGGCTTGGGCCGTTGCTTCAAGACCGTCGAAATTGCGTGCCAGAAGCTTTTGGTTCACCTCGTTTTCGAACTGTCTCTTGTCTGACCGATTATCGATCGGCGAAGCTAGAACATCAGGCTTGACGCGATTTTCCCTGGTGACTACCGACTTCAGGAATCGAGAGCATCCAAACTGGGTGGACAAAGCCAGAACGAGAAAAAATGTATTAACCAAAAGCGAAATCGAT
>JAICPV010000253.1 GCA_025929655.1 Pyrinomonadaceae bacterium | reverse complement strand
GACGGATCTGCCGTTCGATTCGCCCTTTGTATATATCTGCTTGCCGCTGGAAAGTGCGAAATCCGTCGCGTATCGCTGAAGCCGGCCGATCTCGATGGGTTTTTGCAGCAAAGTTTTCTCCACACATGCACCTTCACACAAAACTTCCACGGGACAGACGCGGGCGCACGTTGCGCCGATCGGGTTTGCGTCGAAGATCACGCGTGCCGAGCCCGTGAGATTTCCGCTCGCGATCTTCTTGATGAATGAGGGCACGTCGATGTGCGTCGGGCACGCATGCATACACGGCGCGTCGTAGCAATACAGGCATCGATTCGATTCATGCTGCGCTTCCGCCTCGGTCATTGCCGGATCGATGTCGGCAAAATTCTGCTCGATCTGAGTAATATCGAGCGGCGTGCAAAAGTTATGAGCCATAGAATCTATAAGCCACAGAGGTCACAGAGAACACTGAGACAAAATTCTCATAAATCTCTGTGGACTCTGTGGCAAAATTTCTTAATCCGCAACGATCGGGCCGTAAGCATCGGGCCGTCTATCGCGGAAGAACTGCCAAGTGTTGCGGACCTCGCGGATCTTGTCCATATCGAGGTCGGCGACGATCAGTTCGTCCTGATCGCGCGAGCCTTCGGCAAGGATCTGTCCGCGCGGGTCGCAGAAATAGCTCTGGCCGTAAAATTCGCCGATGTTCCACGGAGCTTCCGTGCCGACGCGGTTGATAGCTCCGACGAAATAGCCGTTTGCCACCGCATGCGCGGGTTGTTCGAGCTTCCAAAGATATTCGCTCAGGCCCGCAACCGTCGCCGACGGATTAAAAATTATCTCGGCTCCGTTCAGGCCCAAGCATCTTGCACCTTCCGGAAAATGGCGGTCGTAGCATATATAAACACCGATGCGTCCGAAAGCCGTATCGAAACAGGGATAACCGAGATTGCCCGGCCGGAAATAGAATTTTTCCCAAAATCCGGGATTGACGTGCGGGATATGTGTCTTGCGGTATTTACCAAGATACGTCCCATCGGCGTCGATCACGGCCGCCGAATTGTAATAGATCCCGGTCTGTTCCTCTTCGTAGATCGGGACGATCAGGACCATCCCGTGCTGCCTGGCGACGTCCTGCATTAGCTTGACGGTAGGGCCGTCGGGGATCTTTTCGACAGCTTCGTACCAACGCGTCTGCTGTTCGGCGCAAAAGTACGGCGTCGTAAAGATCTCCTGAAAACAAAGCATCTGCACGCCCTGTTTGGCGGCTTTCTCGACGAACTTCATCTGATTGGCGATGTTCGCCTTCTTGATCTGCTCGATCGGCGCATCTGCCGATTCGACATTGTGAGCCTGTATGAGTCCTGCTTTTATGATTCGCGGCATAGAACGATCACGCTTTTTTGGGCAGTTGGGATTTTGAAATACTAAGCAAATAATACAACACAAACGCAATTCCGAAGGTCACGAACCAGGCGTAGATGTATAGCGTGTCGAAAATATTCGGATCGGACACCTGCCCGCCAGGGGTGGTCGCCGCTCGCAAAAATCCCGGCACTACCGGTGCGATCGCGACAACGAGAGCGACGATGGCCCGCCAATTGAAACCGCTGCCGTAGGAATAGATCCCGTCAGGTTTGAACAGCTCAGCAACATCCAAACGCCGGCCTCGGATCAGGAAATAGTCGCAGATCAATATCCCGCCGATCGCCCCCATCAGCCCGGAATAACCGATCAGCCATGTGAAAATGTACGCGCCCATGGACGACATTAACTGCCAGGGCATCATCAGAATCCCTATTACCGCCGTGATTAGCCCGCCGGTAACGTACGAAATTCGTCGCGGGTTCAGGTTTGAAAAATCGTTCGACGGCGAGACGACATTGGCCGCCATGTTGGTCGTCAGCTGAGCAATGAAGATGACGATCATCGCAAACAGGATCACCAAAGTACTGTCGAACCTTTGTATCAGCTTGACCGGATCGGGGATCGCCTCTCCATAAATGATGACCGTCGCGCTGGTGACGGCCACGCCGATGAACGCGAACGCCGTCATCGTCAGAGGCAGCCCGAGCGCCTGCCCGAGCATTTGCGAACGCTGCGACTTTGCATAGCGGGTAAAATCAGGAATATTCAGGCTAAGTGTCGCCCAATAACCGACCGAGGCCGTAAGCGCGCCGGGAAAGATCGACCAAAAATCACTTTGCCGTTTCTGAAGCGATGTAACGCCGGCGAGAACGTTTCCCAGGCCGCCTGCTGCGTTCGCCGCCCACACGAGCAGCACCAGCCCGCCGAGCAGCAGAAGCGGAGCCGACCACGATTCGAGATACTTTATTCCTTCGATCCCTTTCAGAATGATCACGACCTGTATTGCCCAAAAAAGCAGGAAAGCGATCCATGTATGAAGAGGATTCCCGGCTATGACCGTGTCAACACTTGCCCATCCGCCCCATACTGCGCCCAGCAGCGCATCGATCGCCGTACCGCCGATCCACGTCTGTATTCCGAACCAGCCGCACGCTACGATCGCCCGGAGGATCGCCGGGATATTCGCGCCGAGCGTACCGAAAGACGCCCTTGCAAGCACCGGGAATGACACGCCATATTTGGTTCCCGCGTGAGCGTTCATCACCATCGGGATCAGAACGATACAGTTTCCCAACAGGATCGTGAGCATCGCCTGCCACCAATTCATCCCGGCCTCGATGAAACCGCCGGCAAGCGTGTACGTTGTGATGACGACGCTCATCCCGATCCAAAGGGCGGCGATATTCCATGTCGACCAGGTCCTGGTCGCCAGCGTCGTCGGCGCGAGGTCCTCGTTGAAAAGCGGGGAGCCTTCTATCTCGCGTCGCGCCTCGTCCTTCAATTCGACGCGCCCGTCTTCATGCCGGATCGTTTCTGTTTCGGTCATATTGTCTTTTGAGGTAGCCCTACTTTATTGACGAGCACTTGAAAACGCGGGTCACTGCGGAGCCGATCCAGCCTCGGATCGACATTCAAATAAACCAGCATGTCCGAATGTTCCGCAAGCGCTTTATCGAAGTATTTGAATGCTCGATCGTCCTCGCCGAGGCCCGCGCAGATCATCGCCAGGCCGAAGGATGACACATACTGGGTTTCCGCGATCTCCTCCAATTCTTTCAATTCCTTTCTCGCCTTTTCCGTTTGCCCCGATACCGCGAAAAAATGCGCTGCGTCCGCGCGGATAATGAGGTCCTCATTTTCACCGGCGGTCGCCTTTCGGTATGCATCCGCAGCCTTCGAGTATGAGCCCGTAAGTGCGAACGTTATTCCTAAATACCAGTGAGCAAGCACAAACCCCGGATCAAGCAGCAGCGTGTGGTTGAACTGCGATATCGCTGCATCATAATCGCGAGCGTACATATAATGCCACCCGAGATGATTGTTCATTACCGCGCTGACACGGTCCAGATCGAGGGCGCGTTCGCTTTCACACAGGGCCTCGTCCAGCCTCCCGAGCGCGGTCAACAAATGCGCGTACCAATGATGGGCGTTCGCATAATTCGGGTTCAACCGAAGCGCGTCGCGAAACCCTTGCTCTGCGCCCTCCCAGTCCCAATCGAACAGGTGCTTCGCGTATGCGAGCGATGTGTGGGCCTCTGCCAGCGAATTATCGATCTCGATCGCTTTTAACGCGGCGTCTTTTGCAAGGGAGATGACTTCGACGGCGGGCAGCGAACCGAGGTCATACGCGAACCCCGATGTCGTATAGCAATCCGCCAGCCCGCTGTACGCCAGTGCGTAATTCCGATCGAGCGCTATTGCCTGATGATAATACTCAATAGCCTTCTGCGTAGCTTCAGTGGTCCGCTTGTTCCAAAAGAATCGCCCCTGAAGATAAAGCGAGTAGGCTTCCGGATTGTCGGTGTAACGCTTAAGCAATTTCGATCGGCCGTCGCTGAGCAATTGGAGCTTTAACGAATCGACCACGGCTAGGGTGATCTCATCCTGGATATCGAAAATGTCCGAAAGCTCGCGGTCGTATCGTTCCGACCATATGTGGTACCCGTCCGCCGCATTTGTAAGCTGAACGGATATGCGGATGCGATTTCCGGCCTTGCGGACACTGCCCTCCAGCACCGAGGTGACTCCGAGCTTTCGGGCGATCTCTTCGATGTCCGTTTTTGTTCCCTTGAATGAAAAAGCCGACGTGCGGGCTGCAACCTTCAATCCGCTTATGTGGGAGAGGGCGTTGAGGATCTCTTCGGACAGCCCGTCGCAGAAGTATTCATTTTCGGGATCGGCACTGATGTTGAGAAACGGAAGAACGGCGATTGAATTGATACTGGAGGCGTAAGGCTTATCAGGCGTGAATATAGCCGTTGGCTGGTCGAGCTCGCCGGAAGTTTCAATAAGTGCCGAACCGTCCTCGAGACAGTACAAGAGACTGTTGTCGTAATAAGCCCTTAAGCACAGCGGACATCGTTTCATCGAAAATCGTG
>JAICPV010000083.1 GCA_025929655.1 Pyrinomonadaceae bacterium | reverse complement strand
GCCCGCTCGATTCGAGCAATACATCTATATGTATGGAATCATCGACAGGCAGCAGGGGCCAGATGCGTTTTTCGTTTTCATTGAGGCCGGCCGGGATCAGTTCCTGTTGTTTCGGAGAATGCCCGTTCGATTCCTGGTCGATCTTCGGGGGCAGGATCGCAGCGGCGATCTCGCTCGGCAGCTCGGCGACGACGTCCTGCCATTGCTGGACAAGTTTGGCGCCGGATTTGATCAGGTAATTCGTGCCATAAGAATTTCCCGAAGTGATATTCCCCGGCACGGCCATCACCTCGCGGTCTTGTTCGGCGGCCAGACGCGCCGTTATCAGTGAGCCGCTACGTTCGGAGGCCTCGATAATAAGAACACCAAGGCTAAGGCCGCTGATTATGCGGTTGCGGTACGGAAAATTGTCCTTGAGCGGCGGCGTGCCGAGTGGAAACTGCGAAACTACGCACCCGCCCGATTCCAGTATCTCTCGAACCAATCGAGTGTTCTCCCGCGGATAAACATTATCGATCCCGGTTCCCATCACAGCGATGGTTTTTCCGCCGCCGCGGATCGCGCCTTTATGCGCCGCGGCGTCGATTCCGCGAGCGAGACCGGAAACCATGCAGATCCCGCGCGAAGCCAGGTCACGTGCCAACATTTCCGCAGCGTTCTCGCCGTATGTCGAACACATCCGTGAACCGATCACCGCCACACAGGGCTGATCAAAACAAGCCTGCCAATCGCCCTTCACGTAAAGCGTTATCGGCGGATCGGCGATCTCGCGAAGCAGCGGCGGATAACTTCCGTCATCCAATATCAAAACATCGCCGCCGAGCTGTTTTACTTTTTCAAGCTCGTCAACCGCATTTTCCTCAAACTCTTTTTTGAGAATGCTCTCGATCGTCTCGGGCTTCAGACGCAGCGATTCCAACTCCGGCCGCCGGGCCTGAAAGACCGCGTCGGGCGAGCCAAACCGCTCAAGCAGCTTCGTCGCCGCTCTAGGGCCAACCCCAGGCGTCATATTAAGAGCTATCCAACTTATCATCTCTTCAACTGACCACTGTCCACTGACAACTGACCACTAATTCTGGCGGAGGCGTGTGGGAGTCGAACCCACCCAAGTGCGCTCCCGCGCACTCACAGACGGTTTTGAAGACCGCGCCCATCACCGGACAGGATGCGCCTCCGAGTATTTATCAATAAAATTTCTTAACGCGGATCTGGCAGATCGAGCGGATCAATCTGATTCATTCTTATCCGGTTTTTTCCGCCTAATCTGGCCGATCCGCGTTAAAAGCGCTAAGAAAGAAGTAAACTCACCAGCGTCGCGCGTTTCGCGATATCGCTAACCAAAATATGTTCTTCCAACGTGTGCGCGCCTGCACCGGTGACGCCGAGGCCATCAAGCACCGGCACCTCGAGCGCGGCGACGAAGTTGCCGTCCGACGCGCCGCCGACCTGCGTTTCGCCCAGGTCGTAGCCAAAAGACGCTGCCAGGTCGCGGGCCTTCTCGTATAGATGAACGACGCCGTTCGTGCGTTCGAGCGGCGGGCGGTTCATGTTCCCTAAAATTTCCAAAGTCACGCGTTCGTCGAACGGTTTAAGCCCGAATATCTCCTCAAAGACGCGTTCGCCTTCGTCGAGCGTTAAAAACCGGACATCGACCGTGCATTCGGCGGATTCCGGGATCACGTTCGTCGTAGTGCCACCGGCGACAGTGCAAACGTTTACCGTTGTCCCCAAATCATTTTCATTGAATGTGTTCAGGCGTCCGATCTGCCGTGCGATCTCGAGGACCGCGCTCGCGCCTTTTTCCGGTTCGAGACCGGCGTGAGCAGGAATGCCCTTAGCGCGCAGCGTGTACATTCCGGTCCCTTTGCGTCCCGTCTTCACGCGGCCGTTCGCGGACGGTTCAAGTACCAAACAATGATCGGCATTTTCCGCTTCCTGCTCGATGATCGGCCGTCCTGTATGGCTGCCGACCTCTTCGTCGCAGGACAATACGATCGTGATCGGACGAGCGGGGCGCAAGCCGTGCTCTTCGAAAAAGCGAAGGGCCTCGATCATCAAGATGATGTTGGCCTTCATGTCGAAAATGCCGGGACCGAAAAATTTGTCGTTTTCGAAACGGATCGGATTTCTTTCGATCGTGCCGACCGGATGGACGGTGTCGGTGTGCCCGAGCATCAACAAGGGTTTGTCTTCGCCGGGAAACGCTCGGACGATAACGTGCTCGCCGCACCGTTCCGCCGCAATTCGTTCCACCTGCAGGTCGACGCCGGTCGCGCGAAAAGCCTTCTCGACCCAATTCGCGACCGCCAGGCTTCGTTCAACATTGAACGAAGGCGATTCGATCTCGACGATCTCGCGGATCGCAGAAACCGCGGCCTCACGGCGTCCTTCAAAATATTTGAGGATCTTGGCAGGTTCCATTCACCTTTAATTAGGAGCTGTTGGATTCGAAGCGGGCGGCGCTGCGGCAAAGACCGAATTCAGTGTATCCGCGATGCGGTAGCCCGCCAACGTGATCTGCTTCTGTGAAAGCTCGAAAGCGGCTTTTTGATATTTCGGCGACGGCATTTCGAACCGTTTCAAATCGGGCGTGAATACCGAGCTGATCGCCAGGTCCAAGCCGTCCTTATGCCAGGCTTCGTAATTGCCGATCTGCAATCTCGCAGCAAAGTCCTCGTATCGATGCCTCTTCATCATCCGGCCGCCAAGGTCGGAAAGATAATCCAACTCGCATTGCCCCTGCTTTAGCGGGACGCTCCGAATCGTGATCCCATCCCAGAACGAATGCAAATTCAGCTGCGATTCGCGAGGTGTCCCTTCCGGAGTGAGCAAGAACAGATTCCCGCCCTGGTCACCCTTTGGCTCGCGGTCGGTAACGCGCGCTGAATTGTGCAGCGGCTGCGTCAGGTCGCCGGCGAGGTGGAGAAACCAGGCGAGCGCGACCGCCTTGTCCGCGTCCGTCGCATTCGGGTCGCGCAACGTTCGCTCCGAAGCCTTCAGCTGCGGCAATGCCTGGCCGCCCTCTTCCGAAACGGTGACGAACACGACCTTGCCGTTCTCGCTGCGCCAAAAGGTATCGTAGTAATGCCAATTTGAATGATGGTATTTCCGATATCGCACGGGGAACGTTCGTTCGCGGATCGCGTCCGCCCAAGTGGGCACCCAGATAAAAAACTCCATCTTCTTTACATCGATCGGCTGGAAACCGTAAATGGAATACAAGGCGGCGATCTGCGAATCTTCCGGCGCGGCGCGCAATATCCGTACAGCCGCCTCGCGTGCCTGCGGCGTCATTCGCTGCCACGCGATGTACCCGGTTAGCTTATGACCCGCGTCGTGCCACGCGAAAACTGGCACAACGGTTGCAAAGATGAACATTATTGACAAGGAGCGCCTGAAAAGGGTACGGGGCATTTTTTGATTCTCCGGATGGGATGGATCGTTTGCGTCGATTCTAACGGATTCAAAAAGACAAGCCAAAACGGCCACCCTGGGCGGTATACGTACAATTGATTACAGACGAACTTTTTCGTCATAAATATCATCATAACGAGTGCAAAACTCTCCTTGTGTATTCGTTCTATTGATAGCGAGCAAGCACGCCCGGCGACGGTCGTGGGGAGGCTAAAGTTTATGCAGGCAATTCTTGATCAGAGGCTGATCGCCGATGCGCTAAACACGGAAAACGAACACCCAATCGGGGAAAGAATCGGTTTCTTTGGAAAGCTCTTCGGGTGCTGGCATAAGCGTTTGAGCCGGCCCGTGACAAGAAACCGAGTGACGTTTCGCTCGTGCATCAATTGCGGTGCACGCAGGAAGTTTGATATGGAAAGATTCCAGACTTTGGGGCCTTTCTATTATCCTCCAACGGTGAAGGCGGATCCGTTCCGCTCAGGCACCTAAATTCCAGTCTTAATATCCATCCAAAGTTACCTACCGGGTGCGGCTTTCCAAAAAGCTCGCACCCTTTCATTTTGAAAAGCATTGGCCGCAAAAAAAGGCGCAGAAAGCGCAAATAAGAAATTTTCCTTTCTGCGCCCTTTGTGCCTTTTTGCGGCTAGCCTTTTCCGTTCTTGATCAGCCACGCGTCGAAGACCCAGCCGACTTGTTCCTCGTAGGAAACCATGCACCAGTGGCCGGTGCGGGTGTCGATGGTGACGGTGTCGTCCGAGCACATCAGGATGTTGATCGTGGCGCCGTGAGGGATCTTCGCGATCCGTTCGCCGTACTGCACGTTTGGAAGATTCCTAAGCGCGAGGAAACCGTCTTTGGGCGAGTTCACTTCCGCGGTTCCGCCGAGTCCTGCGAGGTCGCTGAAATCGAATGCGTCGTCCGAACCGGAACTGGAACCATTCGAGTCTTCAAGTTTCTTCTTCAGCTTCGCGACCTCGTCTTCAAGGCGTTTCTTTTCGTCGTCCGTCGATGATGAAGGGACCGGCGTCGGGCTCGAGGAAATGACGACGTTGCTTTTCCGACCGCTGCCGACGTAAAACGCAACGCCCAGCAAACCGGCGGCGACCACGACGATCAAGCCGATCGCCAGGCCCGCGACGACAAACTTTGTCCACGGGAAATCGCTTTCGACCTTGTGCACATTGATCGGCCTAGTACTGCGGTCGCTTTGCGGGATATTGACGCGCATTGGGTCATTGCCCTGCGTAATATTGGATGGCAGCTGTTCGGTTACGTACGATTCGCGTTCGCCCGGACGGATCACCGTTTCCTGCTCGACACTGGCGACCAGCGGCGTCCCGTCCTCAAGGCAAAACCGCAAGGTGTCGTCCGCATAGTTAGTTCGGCATTTCGGGCACTGCTTCATTCAACGGCTAGTTATAGTTGAACTCCGCCCGAATCGCAACCATTTCATAATGGCACCGTTATTGCGCGCCTATTTATTTCCTTGCCTTCATGTACCGATTTCAAACAAAAAGGAGTTACTATCATGGCAAAAACATCTATGAAGGAGTCATTCAGTCTTAAGAACTCTGAAGCATTTAGCGGATACTCCGTGGACGACATCGAAGCTGCGAGAAAATTCTACGGCGAAACGCTTGGACTTGACATCGAAAAGGGCGAGATGGGGGTTCTTACGCTGAAATTGAAAGGCGGAAATAATGTTCTTCTATATCCGAAAGACGACCACAAAGCCGCGACATTTACCGTGCTCAATTTCCCGGTCGACAATATCGACACCGCCGTCGCCGAACTAAGCAGTCTCGGAATCGAGTTCGAACAATATCCGGATCTGAAAACCGATGAGAAAGGGATTTCCCGCGAATCGGGCGGCCCGCCGATCGCGTGGTTCAAAGACCCGGCGGGCAATATTATTTCTGTATTGGAAGAGTAATTTCGTCTGTAACAAAATCGCGGTTTCGTCGTCTAGTGTTACGATGGACCGCGATTTTCAAATTCTACTTTCTACTCATTTTCCGCCCTCTTTATCGAGCAACTCCTTCTTCCTCTCGATTCCCCAGCGATAGCCGGCGAGCTTGCCATCTGAGGCAACTACACGATGGCATGGCGTGACGAGTGCGACCGGATTGGTTGCGCATGCGCGGGCGACGGCGCGGATCGCGTTCGGGTCGCCGATGTTTTCCGCAACTTGTTTGTAGCTGCGTGTTTCGCCGTAAGGTATTTTTCTAAGCTCCGACCATACGCGCATTTGGAATGCAGTGCCTCGGATGTCCAGCGGCAACGTTAGTATCGATCGTTCTCCATTCAAACCCCGTAAGATCGAATCGACCGCTTTCTTTAATCCCCTGTCGTCCTCGTTGATCGACGCTGCGAAAAACTCCTGCTCAAGCTCTCGTTTCAGTTCATCTTCATCATCACCGAAGCTGACGGCGCAGATCCCTTTATCGGTCGAAGCGACGAGAAGTTTGCCAAGCGGCGAGTCCGCGATCGTATACCTGATTGCGATCCCTTTGCCGCCCTTTTTGTAAACGGCCGGCGTCATCCCGAGGCGCTCACCCGCCTTTTCGTAAAGCGAGCGGCTGGAACCAAACCCGCTGTCGTAAAGCGATGATGTCACGTCGGCGTCGCGAACATTTTCTTTGAAATTTTCCATCCGAAACATATCTATTGCCTCCTTCGGCGTGATGCCGAGTACATTCTTAAATGTCTTTTGCAAATGGCCGGGGCTCACCTTTAGTTCATTTGCCAAATCCTCGACCGCCGCGATTTCGACGTTCGCATTTCGCAGAATTCTGAATGCCTTGGCGATCAACTCCGATTTAGGCTCCGTGATATGTGCTTCAAGCGGCTTGCAGCGAAGACATGCACGGAAACCGGCTTTTTCGGCATCAGTCGCGGTAATGAAAAACGATACGTTCTCCCGTTTCGGCTGCCGAGAGCTGCACGACGGGCGGCAGAAGATCCCGGTTGTCCGCACGCCGAAGTAAAACACGCCGTCGAGCTCGCGGTTCTTCGTCGCGACCGCCCGCCATTGCCAATCTGATAATTCTTGTGTCGCCTTCATCGTTGACAAGTCTAAATGCATTTCAAAAGCGGTTCTATCCGAAAGCCGTTCAGTAATTATTTATGAACTGCTTTGCGTCCTCTGCGACTTTGCGTGAAACCATTCTTTCTCACGCAAAGGCGCAAAGGACGCAAAGTGCTCAACAAGCGAAATTGCCGGCATATTGCCCGTTTGCTATCCTTAAAAGTTACGCTAATTATCGGAGCTATATATTAAGGATATGTCGACATCCGCGAAAACATTGGACGGGGCGGCGGAAAAGGTGGTCGCCGAGCCAGCAAGAACCACCGAGGCCGACGGTTTTGCACCGGACGAAAAGGTGCAGGAAACCGCGAAGGGAACTGCAAAAGAGAAGGGCGCGGCGCGTTCGCGCGACCGCCAGGGTTTGGACGAACAAACGCTTATCGGCCTTTACCGGACGATGTATCTGTCCCGCCGGATCGACGACAAAGAGATCCAATTGAAAGGGCAGAACAAGATCTTTTTCCAGATATCGGGCGCGGGCCACGAAGCGGCATTGGTCGGGGCGGCGCTCGCAATGAAGCCCGGTTACGACTGGTTCTTCCCCTATTATCGCGACCGCGCGCTGATGCTTGGGCTGTGTATGACCGCGCAGGAAATGCTTTACTCCGCCGTCGGTGCCGAGATCGATCCGAACTCGCACGGCCGCCAGATGCCTTCGCACTGGGGACATAAAGATCTGAACGTTCCGTCGCAGTCTTCATGTACCGGCACGCAGGCATTGCACGCGGTCGGTGCGGCCGAAGCGAGTTATCGGGCGTCGCTCGTAGATGAATTGAAGGACAAAGTGACCGGTTTTAAAGGCGACGAGGTCGTTTACATGTCGGTCGGCGACGGCACTACGAGCGAGGGCGAATGGTGGGAAGCTCTGAACACCGCCTGCAACCTGAAGCTGCCCGTTATCTTTTGTGTCGAGGACAACGGCTATGCGATCTCGGTCCCCGTCGAGGTCGGAACGGCCGGCGGCGATATTTCGAAGCTTGTCGCGGGATTCCCGAATCTCTTGATCCAGAAATGCGACGGCACCGACCCGCTGGAAAGCTACGCGACATTTAAGAAAGCGGTGGAATACTGCCGCGAACGGAAAGGCCCTGCTTTTGTCCATGCGAAGGTGGTCCGGCCGTACTCACATTCGCTCTCGGACGACGAAAAGCTCTATCGCCCCGAAGAGGAACGCGAGGCGGACGCGGCGATCGACCCTATCAAGACGTACGCGGAGTTTTTGATGACCGAGGGGATCGCGTCGAGCGAACAGCTCGAAGCTCTTCGCAAGGAAGTCGACGACGAGGTCAACAAAGCCGCGGATATCGCGATTGAAACTCCCCAGCCCGCTGGCCCGACGGCATTGCGAAACGTGTTCTCGCCCG
>JAICPV010000433.1 GCA_025929655.1 Pyrinomonadaceae bacterium | reverse complement strand
CATCGCCGCGGGCGTTTACTTGGCCGAGTTCGGCGATAACTGGTTCGGGCGACTCGTCCGTTTCGTCGCGGATACGATGACAGGCGTGCCGTCGATCATCGTCGGTATTTTCGTTTTCACAGTGTTCGTTTTGCCGATGGGAAGGCAATCCGGCCTCGCGGGAAGTATTGCCCTTGCGATAATCATGCTCCCGATCGTCGCACGCACAACCGAGGAGATGATTCGCCTTGTCCCAAAGTCGATGCGTGAAGGTGCGCTTGCATTGGGCGCGGCGAACTGGCGGGTTACGTGGGACATCGTGCTTCCGGCCGCTCGGAGCGGGATCGCGACCGGCGCGATGCTCGCCATCGCCAGGGTTTCCGGCGAAACCGCGCCGCTTCTGTTCACGGCGTTGAACAGCCGATTCTACAATTTCTATATGGACCAGCCGATGGCGTCGCTGACGGTGCAGATCTTCAATTACGCGACCGGGCCGTTCGACGTCGAATGGCAAATGGCATGGGCGGCAACATTGATATTGATGTTTTTGATCCTGTTGATCAATATCGCCGTTCGATACCTGACCAGGAAGAGATTCTAACTATTCAATCGGGTTTTTATGACTGCGAAAAGCGGACAGGCTATGGCATTTGAAAAGCCGAAATTTGATATCGCCGAGCGGAGCCAAGGTGAAACTGCGAAGCAGGAAAACACCATCGTCGTTCGGGATCTTGATTTCTTCTATGGGAGCTCGCAAGCGCTTCACAAGATCACACTCGACATCCGGAACCGGGAAGTAATGGCTTTCATCGGCCCGTCAGGCTGCGGCAAATCGACCTTTCTGCGCACCCTCAACCGCATGAACGATACGGTCGCCGGCACTCGCGTCGAGGGAACTGTACTGATCGACGATGTAGACATTTACGCATCGCGCACGGACGTCGTCAGCTTACGACGGAAGGTCGGCATGGTATTTCAGAAATCGAACCCATTTCCGAAATCGATCTTCGAAAATGTCGCATACGGCATTCGCATCAATCGAATGGCGCGAAGTAATGCCGATCTTGAGTCTCGTGTAGAACGTGCATTGAGCGACGCCGCGCTTTGGGACGAAGTGAAGGACCGATTGAAAACTTCGGCATTTGGCCTTTCAGGCGGACAGCAGCAGCGTTTGTGCATCGCACGCGCGATGGCCGTGGAACCCGAGGTGATTCTGATGGACGAACCGGCATCGGCCCTCGATCCGATCGCGACGCAGAAGATCGAAGAGCTTATAGTTAAATTGAAGGAGAAGTACACTATCGTGATCGTCACACACAACATGCAGCAGGCCGCTCGCGTTTCGGACCGAACATCCTTCTTTCTGCTGGGCAAACTGATCGAAACCAACCCGACGAGAAAGATGTTCACGAGCCCGGATGAAAAAATGACTGAGGATTACATCACCGGACGGTTCGGCTGAGGTATTTGCGCGATGGAAGAACACAGGCTAATTGGAAAAAGATTGGAACACTTACGCGGCCTTATCGTCCGAATGGGCGGCGAGGTGCGCCACGCGGTCGAACGCTCGATGCAGGCGATGGTCGAGCGAGACGGCGAGATCGCGGCAGAGGTTTTGGCGCATGACGATGATATCGATCGCCTAGAACTTGAAATCGACCGGGAGGTGATCGAAATCTTTGCTTTACAGCAGCCTGCGGCGCGTGACCTTCGTTTCGTCATCGCCGTCGCGAAGATCACGCCCGTGCTCGAACGCATAGCCGATCACGCCGGGAATATCGCCGACGCGGCGATCGAATTGAACAACGAACCGCAGCTTGCAGAATACGTCGACCTGCCGCGGATGGCGGCAAGGGCGTCCGACATGCTCGGCAAGGCGATCGAAGCATTCACGAATGAAGATTCGCAGCTCGCGCGCCGGATCATCGAGCTGGACAAAGAGATCGATTCGATCTATCGGAAAGTCGTTCGCGAGCTGATGGATTTCATGCGAACCGAGCCGGCAACATCTCGCCGGATCTTGCATTTGCTTTTCGTCGCGAAACACATCGAGCGCATCGGAGATTACATAAAAGACGTGTGTGAGCTGACGGTATATATGGCGGAGGCACAGTTCATCAAACATGGGGGCGAAGTTGCCGTTCGTAAGGCGTCCGAGTAAGAACAATGTTCCTGTGCGATCCCTGTTTCTCTCAAGTTGTGCGGCGTCTGATGTTGCGAAAATGTTGCATCTTAATTACTAGCTTGTTACTTGCGTTGACAGCCGCCTCGCAAACCTCTTCGCCCACGCCTGTAATCGTCGTAGACAAACCCGCTCCCGTAAAGTCCCCGGAACCAATCCCGAACGCCGCACTCAAACGCTGGGTCGATCTCGACGCTCTCGCGATCAGCACTCGCTACAGGTTGATCGAAAATAACGCCGGGATCACTACGAATAACCAGATGCAGTGGCAGTTCAACGGACGAGGCCGCTTCAAGTTCGACCGAGCGGGGAAGTACAGCGTTTATGCCGTCGCCGGCACTGGGCTTTCGCTGACGAGCGGATGGAACAACACGGGCTGGGGCACCGGCGACGGACAACCGGAGATCTTCCTCAAGCAGCTCTATTTTGAAGCGAAACCCGTTAAGCCCGTTGGGGTGCAGGTTGGCGGCATAGGGATCAATAATGGAGAAGGCACCGAGATCGTCGGCTACGACAACGACGTTTACATGATGGGCGAGCGTATCCAACTCCGAAGCCCGAAGCATCTATACTTCGACGAGGTGTCAGTAACGTTCGGGCACCTCGGGGACGCAAATGTCCCAAATGTTTTT
>JAICPV010000321.1 GCA_025929655.1 Pyrinomonadaceae bacterium | reverse complement strand
TGAAGCCGGGCGCGATAGACCTGCCCGAGCGACGCTGCCGCAACCGGCTCCAGCTCAAATTCCTTGTATACCTCATTTATCTTCTTACCGAGGTCCTTTTCGATACGTGCGAAAGCGATCTCGTTCGGGAACGACGGCACCTGGTCCTGCAATTCGCCGAGCGCAACTACGAAAGGCAGCGGCAGGAGGTCCGCTCGAGTTCCGAGGCTCTGGCCGATCTTGATGAAGGTGGGCCCGAGCTCGATCAGCTTTTTCTTCAGCCAAACTGCCTGTTTTGCCTGATTGACCTCGCGATTCGTTTCGCTCCCGATAACGAAAAGGCGGACAAGGGTCATGAATTTGTGAAAGAACCACAAGCGAACTCCGAAAAGTCTTTCGCCGTAAACGGCCGCCCGGGTCAAACGCTCGGCCCGCTGCATACGCTCTTTGGCATGGCGGAGCTGCTGCGTACGGTGGACGTCGAGCTGGTCGAGGTACAGAAAAAGTGCGAGCTTGCTCAAAACCGCAGTTACGTGCGCCACGCGGAACCAGCCTTTAAGGCCGCGGTATCGGCTTTGGACTTCGGATTCCTTCGCTGCGAGGAACTTTTCTTCGGCGACCCGCTGTTCCTCGGTGACGAATTTCGCGATCGGAAGATCGGCAGTCGCGATCATTTGATCACGGCCATTAGCATTCCGCACGCGCGAAGGGAGATCAGCTGCTACCGATATGGATCGAGGTGCCTGTTCCAATATGTTTATGTTCTCGTCTTTCAATTGATTTTCGATGCCGCGGCGTATCGTTCGCTTTGCATCACAAAATCTCGAGCATCTGCTGTACGCCGCGGCGATCGAAATAGTTCAAAGCGCGCCGCGTGTCACGTTCGATCTGTTCTTTTAACTCGTCGATCCCGCTGAATTTTTTTTCGTCACGGATGCGGTGCAGAAATCGCACGCGCAGGACGTCGCCGTAAAGTTCTCCGTCAAAATCGAATATGTACGATTCGATCGAAGGTTCGAGATCCTTGCCAAATGTCGGTCGGACGCCGATGTTCGTGATGCTTTTCCGCCAGGTCCCGTCGACCAGCGTCGCCGTAGCATACACGCCGAACCTGGGAATTACTCGATTATGCGGCCTAAGATTTGCGGTCGGGAATCCGATCGTATGCCCGCGGCGGTTGCCGCGAACGACCACGCCTTCCACTCCATAGGGCCGGCCGAGCATCCGCCTAACGAGATTTACTTTGCCTTCGGATAATAGCTCGCGGATCTTTGATGAGCTGATCCTGTGCCCGCGAAGCTGCACCTCCGGAACTTCCTCGGCGAAAAAACCAAGTTCGTTTCCCATTCGCTTAAGGAGCTCGATGTTCCCGCCGCGATTCTTGCCGAACGCGAATCCTTTGCCAAGATAAACTTCCTTCGCATGCAACCGGTCATGGACGATCTCGTGCAAAAAGTCTTCGGCATGCTGCGCGGCGAATTTTTCGTCGAAACGAACGACGATCGCCTGTTCTATGCCGAGAACCTCGAAATTTGCCAGGCGCTGATCGAGCGTTTGAAGAAGCGGCGGTGCGGATTCGGGATGCAGGACGGCACGAGGATGCGGGTCGAATGTTATGGCGGTCGAAACAGCGTCGACGGCCGCGGAGCGCTCGACCACTGTCTCCATTATTTTCTGATGGCCCAAATGCAATCCATCAAAGACACCGAGCGTAAGAACGGTCGGCTTTTGGATGTTGGCGTTTTCGGTGCCGTGGAATATTCTCATAAACGAGTACGGCAGGCTGTTTGCCTGCCGAACGACAGACTGACAGTCTGTCGCACCTAATCCCCAAGGTGTTTGCCGGGTATCAGATAGTTTCGCACATAATCGGCGACGGCTTCATCAAGCGGCGTGATCTCGGCGGTATAGCCCGCATCGCGTATGCGTCTCAGTTCGGCCTGTGTGTGATATTGATAGCGATCGCGGAGATTCTCGGGCATGTCGATGAATTCGACATTTTTTGGCAGATCGAGAGCTTTGAATGTCGCATCGGCCAGCGCGTTCCATGTGTTCATCCTGCCTGAACCCACATTGAACAGGCCGCCGCCGGCGCCCTCCATGAAATGCAGCGTCATTTCTACCGCAACTTTGACGTAAACGAAATCTCGGCCGAACTCTCCATCTGCGTAATCCGGATTCGCACTTTTGAACAGTTTCAGCCTCCCCGTGTTGTTGATCTGATCGAAAGCTTTGTTCACCAGCGAGCGCATGTCGCCTTTGTGATCCTCGTTGGGGCCGAAAACATTGAAATACTTCAGCCCGACGATCTTTTCGAACATCCCTTTCCGCGCGGCGTACTGGTCAAAAAGATGTTTCGAATAGCCGTAGATATTTAACGGACGTAGCTTGTCGAGGTCGTCGGTGCCGTCGTTCATTCCCGCCGACCCGTCGCCGTACGTCGCCGCAGAGGAAGCGTAAATGAATCGGATATCGTTTACCGCTGAAAACTCTGCTAGATCTTTCGTGTACTGGTAATTGTTGCGGAGCATATAGTCCGCGTCCGTTTCGGTCGTCGACGAGCAGGCGCCCATGTGAAAGATCGCGTCAGCGTCTTTGAAGAAGTCCAGGTCGTCGAGAAAATCGTCGGCGTCGATGTAATCGGAAAACTTTAGCGGCGCAAGGTTCTTCCATTTGTCCGTTTCGTCTGCGCGGTCGACTATCAGGATGTCGTCATGCCCAAGCTCATTCAGCCGCCAAACGAGGGCGCTGCCAATAAACCCGGCACCGCCGGTCACGATGATCCTTCTCATTTAGATTAGTTCTTCGAGTAGCTCCGATGGATCGTCTCGATCCAGAAATCGGTCTTTATAAAGCCTGAGCCAGCAACCTTGTATTTTTCTGGAAGGCCCGCTTTCTTTAGCTCGTCAAGCGATCTCCCAGCCTTCATCCCGTCCTGCACGATCTTGACCGTTTCGTTGAGCATCGAGTGGTAATTCCGGAGATCCGTATGCGAAGCAAGCGGGCCGTGGCCGGGAATTATCTTCGCGTCAGCTGGAATTTGCGTGAGCAGCCTCGAGATATTGTTGATCAGGCCCTGCACGCTGCCGCCGCTGTCCAGATCGACGAACGGGAAGCGTTCGAAGAAGAAATGATCACCCAGGTGCCAGGTATTGGCCTTCGTGAAAATGATCACGGTGTCGCCGTCGGTGTGCCCGTTCGGATAATGTACCGCCCGAACCTCTTCATCGTTGACGAAGATCGACATGCTTTCCGTATAAGTGATCTCGGGCAAGGCGTACGTTGCGTATGGTGGAATTCGCTCGCCAAAGATCACCGGCGGGTCCAGGAGTCTTTTGCGGACGTTGATGTGCGCGACGATCGTCGAATCCTTGCCGAAATGTTCGTTTCCCTGCGTGTGGTCGCCGTGCCAATGTGTATTGAAAATGAATCGCGGTGTCGCGGATCCCAGCTCCTTTAGGGCCTCCGTCAACTTCGGGCTGACGATCTTGTAGTCGTCGTCCACGATCAAACTGCCGTCAGGGCCGGTCATCGCAGCAATATTTCCGCCGCGTCCCTGCAGCAGGTAAACGTTTCCGGTGATCAGAGTCTTTTTTATCTGAATATCCTGTGGTTTGGGAAAATGGCTGTCGTCCCCGTGGGCGAACGCGTTAAATGCAAAAGCAAAACTCAGCAGCGAGGCATAAATCTTACGCATTTGTCCTTCTCCGTTCGAATTGTTTATTGAACGATTGCAGTATATCAAAGCCGCGGATCGGTTCGAATCGTATCTTTCAGGAATGGGTTGTTTTCGCGTTCTG
>JAICPV010000494.1 GCA_025929655.1 Pyrinomonadaceae bacterium | reverse complement strand
GAGCGCCTCGAACGCCTTCGCCCGGTTGATCTGCCGGGTTTTTTCCGGACGATTCGCCCAATCGTCATAATACGCCGCCACCGCGTCTATATAGTCCCGTTCTCGTTGTGTCTTCGCGCCGATCTTCCGCGCCTCTTCGATCGCCCCTTGCCCTCGTTGCGCCCACTCAGGCGAGGGGCCGATGCCGGCCAGAGGGTTCGACATCAGGATGGACGCAATTCCCCACCCCGCGATCGCGCACGATGGGTCTTTGGACAGCACATCGCGAAAGGCCCGCTCAGTCTCCGTGTAACGAAACGAATGCAGCATCGCCACGGAACGCTGAAAATCTTCCTGAACTTCGGGTTTACACGAGTTCTGGAAATTTACTTTGCCAAGGCCGTGCTTGCCATGGTCCTGCGGGATGACCGGTATTGAAAGAAAAATGGAAAGGAGAACGATCGTGAAAAAGCGACGCTTGCTCATTATGGGTGACCTCCTGTTCTAAACGCGTAGTCCCGATATTATCACAATGTGTTTCTTGATCAGCCGGCCATCGCGGCGCTGACGGTCGCCAGATCGGCAACGAAATCGCGATATGCCTGTTCGCGAAGATCGTCGGGCGTTCGGAGGATCGCTGAGGGATGAATCGTGGCGATCGCTTTTTCGGCAAGCGGGGAATCGATCCACTTGCCACGCATTTGAGTGACACGAAAGTCCTTTCCGAAAAGACTTTGTGCAGCGGTTGCGCCGAGGGCAACTAAAATTTGCGGCTCTACGAGCTTCAATTCGGACCGCAGCCACGGGTCGCAAGCCAAGATCTCCCGGGCGCTCGGTTTTTCATGGATCCGCCGTTTTCCGCGGGGCTTCCATTTGAAATGCTTGACCGAGTTGGTGAGGTAGATCTTAATACGGTCGATGCCGACCTCTGCGAGCGCATTTTCCATCAGCCGCCCGGCCGGGCCGACGAACGGGTGCCCGCGAAGGTCCTCTTCATCGCCGGGAACTTCACCAACGAACATCACATGCGAATTAATGTCGCCCTCGCCGAAAACCGTCTGCGTTGCGTTTTTGTAAAGGTCGCAGCCTTCACAGCCGGACGCTGCAGCAACCAAAGACCGGTAATCGAGCTTTTCAGGTAGGAATTCAGCGGCTGAGCGTTGGAGTGCTTTAGCCATGGTTTCAGGATGGCGTGGCGATGATGTCGTTTTTGTTCGGCAACGTACGTTCGCTTCAGTCAAGCAGGGGCGCCTGCCATTCCAGTCAAGCGACGCCGGAACAAAAGCGGTGCATCGCAATGGCGACAAGTTTTGCGGTGCGGTTGTCGATGTCGTATTTCGGGTTCATTTCGCTGAACTCGATGATCTTCGTATTGGCGAGCGAAGCCGCGTATTTGACGAGTTGAATGAATTCACCGTTGCGCAGACCTAGCGGCGAAGGCGCTGACGTGCCTGGCGCATCCGCCGACCGGACTGCGTCCATGTCAAACCCGAAAAACGTATTCAAAGAACGGCTGTGGCCTATGAAGTTCTGTTTTATGTTCTCTTTCAATTCGAGATCTGCTTCTGACCGAGATCGCAGCAGTTCCAGGCTGATCCGATGAACCCCGAGCTGCCGAATATAGTCGTAGTAAATGGGCGAGCAATAGTGGGATTGGAACGCAACCTCGTAAAAATATTGCGGAAGAAGCCGGCCCTCTTCCAATAGTTGTCGATAGGGCGTGCCGCTGTTTCGCTGATCGGCGATGCGAACGTCCAGGTGCGAATCGATATTGATCCCGATCCACCATTCCGGGCCGAATACTTCTGCCATCGCGCAGCCGTCGGGATACGAAATGTCGTTTCCGCCGCCGAGCACGATCACTCGTTTTCCATCGCGTAAGAGTTGGCAAACGATCTGAAAATGTATGTCGTGCGTATCTTCGAGTGTGCCCTGGATCCGTATGTCCCCAATGTCCACAACGCGCTTCTTGATATTGAAGGGCGTGAGTTTGTAAAACTGTTGCCGTATGGCTGCAGGCCCGTGCTCAGCGCCCGTCCGGCCGTTATTTCGGCGGACGCCTTCGTCTTGCGGGCAACCCAGGATAACGATGTCGGCCCCCGGATAATCCGCCGGTTCGCGGGCCACGATCTCGCCCAGACGCGGGTCGTTAGGATCATTTCGCGAAGAGAATAGGTCGGCGTTTGGCCGCGTCGTCAGATCGAACATGTCCGCCATTTGAATAAAGTATTTTACTATTCATATATCAAGTCAATTTGAGCGAAAACGAGCCATTTCGAAATTTCTTGACTTACGGTTCTATT
>JAICPV010000567.1 GCA_025929655.1 Pyrinomonadaceae bacterium | reverse complement strand
GGCGTGATCTTGGTTCCCTGCGTGACAACCGTCTCGCCGCGTTTGAGTGAGATCGTCACCGGCTGAACGCTTGCCGCGAGTTCCCTTCGCGCGTTTTCCGTTGCAGCGGCGTCGTGGATAATGCTCGGCTGGATCATCGGCGACAGCGCAGCGGCAAACATTTCGACCTCTCTGGACGAAAGACTCTGGATCCGCGACAGACCTTCACGTAGCCCGGCCCGTGCATCCGAAAGTTTCGTCATCGTCATCATCGGATTCTGCGAGGCGCGCAGGTCCGTCGGGCGCTGGCGGTCGATGATCGCGATCTCGCCCTGGATGTGCGGCTCGTCCTGGTCCGCATAAATATCGCCGGCGGCATTCTCGCGGAGCACCCGGGCGACTGCCTCGAGTTCGTTCGCGCTGAACTTGCGCAAACTGAATACGCGTGCAAGATCTGACGCTCCATTCACAGAAGCGGGTGAATCGTTGCGGTTCGTCGAGTTGGACTTGTTCGCCGCCGCTACGCTCTTTCGCTCGATGGCCTCCCAGGCGGTGCGGAACGACTGAACGGCTTCGTCGGCACGTTTGGGCTCGGAGGAAAATATCGGGCGTACGGTTTCGCGTACTGTCTCGCGAATGCGATTCGTCTCTTCCTCATCGACAAAATGGATATCGGCCGGCGAGATAATGCTCTCGCGCGCGATGTCACCTTCCTTGTACACATTTTCGCCCGAGGCTCGCCAGATAGGGTTGTTGATGAGAAGCGTAGTGACGATGCATAGGAAGGCGAACCCGATCCAGAACCTCTGTCCTACGGTAAGCGCATTGAACGGACGAGACACCACCCCCCATATGGCTTTGCGCCATCGGGTCGGCGGCGGCGTCAGATCCTGTATGCGTTTACTCACCTAAATTCCTGGACCGCTTTCTTGATTCCGTATTTCCGTGTTTTCCGTGTGTTCCGTGGTTCCCAGCTCGTTTAGGGCTCCAGACTCAAATGATCATGCGTTTCTTCTCTAGATCTTGGACGCTTCCGAAGTTGAACAGCAGTCCAACCCGAAAACTGCGAAGCTTTAATGTAATTGAGCAGCTGGGCCCAGTCGATCGCAACTAGCGCCGTCTGCGCCTTGATCTCGACTATTATCTTATCGAAACAGACAAAGTCGGCACGGTATCCCTTTTTTAGTATGTAGTCCCTGTACCTGATCGGCAACCTTGTTTGTGCAGTGAATGGGACACCGCGCAACCCAAACTCGAGGGCCAAAGCTTCCTGATAGACAGGTTCCAGAAAACCGCAGCCAAGCCTGTAATAAACATCCATGGCCGCCCCGATCACGGCGTACGATTCGTCACCAAACACCAGCCGATTGGCCGATCCGATCTCATCGATGTCTCTCATATGTGGAAGATGAGAACCACGGAAAACACGGAAAACGCAGAAAACACGACGTCACCGTGGCTCGTTGCCGGCTGCGACACTGAAAGTTCCGATACGCACGGCGATATGCTCGACTAGCGGCTTGAGCGATTCGCGTACGTTAGCTGAAATTGCCACGCATTCGACGCCCTTGTCAAGAGCGATCTGCCGGCGGAGTGTCTCGATCTCTTCGGCCGAAACGAGGTCGGCTTTGTTCAGCACGATGATCTGTGGAATGGAGTTGTATTGAAGATCGGCCAGTATCTTG
>JAICPV010000427.1 GCA_025929655.1 Pyrinomonadaceae bacterium | reverse complement strand
CGAGAGCCGCCGCGGTATCCGGGATATGGTGCAGAACTCCCAGGGAATATCCGAAATCCATCGATCCGTCATCAAGCGGTATCGAATCGACCGACGCGACGTGTAGCTCGACATTTTCCAACGCGGTCAGATTCCGCCTCGCGACGTTGATAGCCGCTTCGCTCGCGTCTATGCAGTTTAGTTTGCCTACACGCGGTGCGGCCAGCGATGCCCAGCGGCCGCTGCCGCATCCTAAGTCGAATCCAACGGCTGAAGCGGGGAGCGAATCCCATGGAAAGACCTTGAAGTAGCGTTCGAACTGCGACGCCAGTTCCTCGCGGCCAAGCCCCGATTGATCGAACCGGCTCCATTCCTTTCCAAAATCTTCGACCGTTACTCGATCGATATTCGATCCCATCTCGATCATTTGACCAAACTGTGAGCCGCTAGTTCGGCAGTCGCAGCGGAAACTTTATCTACCGCCTCTTGTTTGGAAACCCATCCGAGAAGCTCTTCCATTCCTTTTTCCAAGCTAACCTTCGGCTCGTAACCGAGCAATCGTTTTATTTTCGATATGTCCGCGACACAATGTCGGATATCGCCTTCGCGATATTTGCCCACGATGTCCGGCACAATGTCTTTTTCGAGGCCCTTGGCGAGAAGCCTGCTGATCTGCTTGACGCTCGTTGGCCGGCCGGTGCCCACGTTCATCGCCTCGTAATCGCCGCCGTCCGTCTCAAGTGCCCGGAGATTCGCCTGAACAATGTCGCTAACATGAACAAAATCTCGCGACTGCTCGCCGTCCTCGAATATCGTCGGAGGCTGATTGTTCAGCAGCCGCGACGAAAATATCGCGCACACCCCTGTATAAGGGTTAGAGAGCGCCTGACGCGTACCGTAAACGTTGAAATACCTGAATGCGACCGTAGGTATCTTGTATGCCCGTCCGACGGCCAGGCAATACTGCTCTTGGTCTTGTTTGCTGACGGCATATACCGAGGTCGGAAATAGCGGCTTCTCTTCAGCGGTTCCTATCGGCTCAAGTCTGGTACCACACGTTTCACATTTGAAATCCCAATCATGTGTGACGAGCTGCTCGTTCGATCGAAGGAACGGCGTAACAGTTTTGTTGCAGCCCCGGCACCTATATGCCCCTTCGCCATAGATCGACATCGAAGAGGCGACCATCAGCTTCCTGAATTGAGCCGGCCGCTTGATCATTTCTTCGAGAAGCACCGCGGTACCGAGATCGTTCGCCTTTACGTAGCGCACGATCTCATACATCGATTGCCCGACGCCGACCTCAGCCGCTTCATGGTAAACAACATCGATCCCCTCCAACGCTTTTGCAACTGCGGTGCTGTCGCACATATCACCCTGTATGAATTCCGCGTCGGCGTTCAGGTGATCGGGAACCTTTCCCTGGTGGACCTGATCGACCAAGGAATCGTAAATGCGGACGCGATGCCCGCGCCGGACAAGCTCGTCGACGAGATGAGAGCCAATAAAACCGGCACCGCCGGTTACCAGAACGTTATATCTTTCCATTCGTAACTATCGTTTTCTTTTCGACCACTTTTTCGAACAGTTCGGCCACTCGCGGTGCCTGAACCTGGGCGGAGTACCCGCTCTCGACCGTCGCTTTCCCCGCGGCCCCGAGGCGTGAGCGAAGCGAGCTATCAATTATAAGTCGCGAAAGCTTATCAATCCATTCCTCGCAACTCCCCGCGATAAGGCCATTCTCGTTTTCCTGAATGATCTCAGTATTTACACCCACCGGCGAGCAAACTGTGGGAATCCCGAGTGCCATGTACTGCAGAGCTTTCAGCCCGCATTTTCCTTTGCTCCAATCGTCGTTCGGCAACGGCATTATTCCTATATCCATCGCCCTCAAATCTTCCACTTCCGTTCTTGCGTTCCACTTCAAGGTCTCCGTTTCCACGCCGGGAATCGAATATTGGTCCGTGCCAATGACGCGAAGTTTGAAACGGTGCCGCTTCGCCAATTCCTGAAACACACCGCGGACAGTGTCAAGGTGTTGGATGGTGCTGAAGCTGCCGCTCCATCCGATGACCGGCGTCTCACGTTCCGAATATTCGATCGACTCCCGGTAAACATCCGTGTCGATGGTGGTGGGAATTATAGTCACGTTTGAATTGAAGCCGCGAGCGTAATCCGCCAAATACGCATTTCCGGCAATAACATGACTCGACAGACGAATAATGGTTTCCGTTTTCGAAGGAAACTTGAGATAGCTGAGGTAGCCGTTGCTCGGACTTCGGTATGCGACGAACACCGCGTCATCGAAATCGAAGATCATCGGCACGCCGGAGGCCGCGATCCGGCGCTCGAAAAAAGCCGGGCCGAGTATTGCCGCTTCGCGGAAAACATACACTAGATCGAAATCCCGAACATTCGAGATCTCTGACCGACGCCGGTTCAATCCCGAAAGTACCGCAGCGACTTTTCGACCTGCGTTGCCGGGAGAATAAAGTACTTCCCGGAGTTCCACCGTTTCGAACGGCGAATACGTGATCTCGATTCCGCGCTCGAGCAGGAAACGCTCCCACTGTTCGAGCCGGAATCGCTGACCTGGCGACGTGTCGTATAGTGCCGGTACGACGGCGAGTACCTGCAATGTCATCTGCTTAATTCGAAGTGGTCGCTCCGTTTTCTCTCCTATGCCAAATTGACAATATCGACTTGCCGACGGCTCGAAAGAGCAGCGGGTCGACGACGCCGGACGCGCGGACCAAAATGCGGTCCCAAAAAACGATCTGCTTTTTGGTCGGCATCTTACTGCGAAGCAGAAATCTGTTCGCCAGCGAGGCCACCGTGCCGACGCTGTCAAGGT
>JAICPV010000264.1 GCA_025929655.1 Pyrinomonadaceae bacterium | reverse complement strand
GCTCGATCGCCTTATCGATGTTCTTCAGCCTCGCGTACGCGCAGGCCATATTATAGTACGCCACGCCGGTCGTGTTCGGCCCCGACGGCATTCCGATCGCGAAAGCTTGCTCGTAGGATTTGATGGCTTCTTCGTTCTTGCCGAGGGCCATTTGCGAAAATGCGAGCTGGCCGTAAAGGAATGGTGCCCGAAATCCCTTGCCGATCGCGGTCGAAAGATTCCCCGCGGCCTCATCATACCGACGCTGAGTGAATCTGATCTGTCCGATGCCGGCATAGCTCTGCGGATTGTTGGCATCAAGAGCTTTCATTTTTTCGTATGCAGCGATCGCTTCATCCGGCCGTTGAGCGAACTGGAGCATTCGAGCATATTGCCCGATCGCGGTCGCGTCGTTCGGATTTTTCTCAATATATTTTGTCAGCAGCGGTATCGCCTTCGCGGGATCGTTCCAGTATAGGGCGGAAACGATGGCGCGGTCCTCAGAAGGCTTCCATGCGGGCCGTGGGACCGGCTCAAGGTGCGACTTCCAGAAAGCGATGGTTTGCTGGATGACGCGACGCGATTCGTCGCTGTCTTCGAATGCGTCGAAAGCATGGGGAAGACGGCTCGCGATCTGCAGCGTCCATGGCGCCTTTGCTTCAAGGATTCGCTGCCACAAGCCCGGCAGAGCGGGCCCAAATTGCGGCATGTCTCCCTCAGCAACGACAAACAGCACCGGCAGATCGCTTCGCGGCCGCATCGGAGGAGCACCGCCGTAATAAAGGACCGCGGCCTTGATCCCTTTCGGAGCATTTTCGCCCATTAGAAAAATAGAAGTTTGCGTGACGTTTGCCGATGCAGCATATACGCCAAGCCGGTCCGCGTCGATCCCGTGCTTTGCGCCCTCCTTCGATAGAAAATCGAACAACGAGCGCAGGCTGTCCTGCAACTTTGCAGCATCGGCGTCCATCGAGATCCCTATCATTCCGTGCGCTGCGACCAGACGCGGCCACGTTTTGTAGATCTCCCAGCTTTTGATCTTGCTGTCAGGACGATCCCCAATTGCGTTCAGAAAAATTACCGCGGGCAGCCTTACGCCGGGCTTCAGCTCCGGAAGCGAATAAATGTCGATGCCGAGATCGCCGGAGTATTTGACCTCCGTTCGCACCTTTACGTTCTTTACCGTGGGATGATCGTAGACCACGCCCCAGTTCGTCGCGTCAAGAGGCGATCTGTTGTTGGCCGATTGTGAAAATAATGACGTTGACAGAAAAGCCAACGAAATTAATGCAACGAACGATCTCATAAGATTGACCTCTCTCATAGCTTCCTGCGAAATCATACGGCGAGCCGCTCAAGGCAGCTCCGGATTGCTTTGAAAAATATCTGTCGAGTGCTTATCGCCGTCGACCTCGATAAAACTCAGCCGTCTTGCTGACCTTTTCGAACCTTTTCGAAAAACCCCTTCATGAATCGTTCATCGGCCGATCGCACGAAAAGCCACTGGTGAGGCGATCAATTCGCTACTCACGTATGTGCCTGTTCTACGGCTTCATCTGCTTCTCTTTTTCATTGCACGCGCCCGGGTCGATGGTCGAAGCGCCGTTTGCGATCTTCCAGCCGGTTTCTGTTCTGACGAGATTGAACTGATTAATGCCGCAGTGCGAGAGTTTCCCGTCCGCGAAGAAAACGTACCGCCCCCAAACCATCGCCCAGTCGCCGTCGACGTCGATCTTCGGATCATACATAACTTCCTTCACCGCGCCCGGCTTTGTGAAGAATTTTGTGAACTGCTCGCCATTGATCGCGGAGATCCGGGTCTTACCGTCGCGCATTTTCTGAACGGCAACGAGCTGGTTGTCGGCGGTTCCGGTAGCCAAGATGCCGGCCGCATTCGCCGCACGCATCTCGTCAAACAACTTGTTAACGACAGCGAGAGCAGCGGCTTTGTCGTCGGATTTTTGCGCGAACATCGGAACCGCAAGACCACAAATGCAGGAGACCAAGAGAAGAAGGTTTTTCATTTTCTGTTTTCCTTTTTATAACTGTGAAGTTTGATTACTGAGTTTCAAGATCTTTTCTATATGCTCCATCGTCCCGAACATGGTGCTGTGGAACCCGTAAATGCGCTCCGGCGCCAGGCCATTCGCCTTGAGCCATTTTGCAAAGAACGGCATGACTGTCATACGATCCTTTGCCGGGAAAGTCGCATCGCTATTGAAATAGAACAGATCGCCCTGGAACAGGTATTTTTCGCTTGGGAAATACGCGATCAGGTTCTCGTCCGTATGCGGATTTCGCCCAACGTTGATCAACTGCACGTTCGTTTCGCCATCTGTGATGGTTCGCTGTTCGGCGATCGTTTCGATCCTCAGCTCTGGAACGAATCGCTGAAGGTAATCGCGGTTTCCGGGCGTCGTTAAAACGGTAGGCTTTTCCGGCAAAAATGCACGAAGGCCGCCGAAATGATCAGCGTGGCTGTGGGTCACGACGACGTACCTGATCGGCTTCGACGGAACCTTCTGCCTGATCTTCGCGATGAATTCCGCGCTCGCGGCGTTCATGTTTCCGAAGCTCTCGATCGGCGTTTGCTCAAGAACGGGAACGTTCGCCGGCGCCTCGATCGCAACCACAAAATCCTTAAACTCGACGAACATCGGCTGAAAGCCCTGCACGCCGTATATAAAGTAGATGTTCTTTGCGATCTCCTTCACCGTTCCCGATGGCGTGATGAATCCTTCAAGATCGGGCGGAAGCTCCAGCATCGCGTCGGCTTCGGGGGAATCCGCCAGCATGCGGTCGAACGCAACACTACGGAAATCTTCGCCGTTTATTCGTATCCTCTGCATCGACGGAAAGAACGCGAGCCGGGGGTGTTCGCGCCAGCCGTCAAACGTATACTCGATCTTCGAGCTGCCAAGGCCCGGAAAATCGGTCGTTGTTTCGTACTTCCTGAGCAGATTCGTGTGGCGATCGAAGTAGAGATCAACCGGGAACGTCGCGTTCGGGAGCGTTATGGATAGAACGTCATGCTGGCGGCCATCGATAACAGCGCTTCCCTTGCTCTGAAGCCTCGATGAGTTTGCGAGAACTTCGAGCAAAAACGCATGAGGAATTCGTCGCGCGTCCCGGTCGCGGTCGGTTGAGGGATATTGTATATTCGACGCGAAAACGGAACGCGTAACGAAATCGGCAACGATCCTACGCGAATCCGGAAAATAGAATCTGCGATGCCGTGTCGTTCCGTCGCCGCGGTTCGTTTTCAGCTCGTAAGCGAGTCGCCGTCCGTCGAGAAAGACCGCTAGTTTCTCTTCGTGTTTATTTCGGGCCGGCTTGCCGGGTTCGAAAGGTTGAGCATTTACCGCGCCGTCTTCGAAACCGCTGCCGGAAAAATATATCGACTTTAGCGATCTTATTCTCGATTCACCGCCGAGCCGTTGAAGTGCTTTTTGCAGAATCTGCTGCGCGGTTTCGTTTTGTGCGGGAACATGGGCACAGGCGACAAAAATCAAAAAAATCGAAAAAGCTTTCCGCATCAGAAGTTTCTCGTCTCCAGCATCGTCGTGAAAACGTGGGCGTCCGGGAAGTGCTGCTTGACTTCGCGGGTGACCTGCTCAGCCTCGGACGGGCCGATGTGGAGCGCCACGATGTGTTTCGGCTTGATGTGGCGGGCGATCAGCTCGCGGCCGCTTCTACTGGTCAGGAACCAATACGGGAGCAGCGCGATATCGACGCTGTCCTTTTCCAACTCGAACGCACTGAAGATCTCTTCCGTGATCTCCGCATCGCCGATGTGCAGGAACTTCTTTCCGCCGACGCTGAAAATATGTCCGAGATTCTGGATCGAAGCATGCCGTCCAGAACCGTGGCCGACGCCGAGGAAATCGACATCGATGCCGGCGAGTTTCATCGGATCGCGCCGCTTCAGCTCGTACGCGATCGGCGTGACACGGTTTTTCACCGAGGCGTAGCCGGCGTAATTGCTCGCCACAAGATCGGCCACCTGCCCGGATGACGCGAAAACGGCATTGGGACTCGCCGTCAGGTACCTGCCAACCGATTCGGGATGAAAATGGTCGCCGTGCATGTGCGAAACAAGCACGAGATCGATCTTGTCGAACGGCGGCCGGGCCGTTTCGATCTTCTCTTGCTCGGCCTCCGGCAGGTAAGCATATGCATCAGCGTATTTGCGATGCAGGCCGTCGATCAGGACACGTTTGTCGCGCGACGAGATCAGAACGCCCTCATTTGCGATATACCGGATCTCGATTGCGGCATTTTTCGGGATCGGATCGGAATGACTTGCTGAGGAGATGAACGGCGCATTTACCCGCGCGGGCCAAAGCGTGTATACGAGCGCGGCGCCGATCAGTGCAGCCAAAAGGATAAGAAT
>JAICPV010000500.1 GCA_025929655.1 Pyrinomonadaceae bacterium | reverse complement strand
CATGTAGTTGAGGCCGAAATCGACGTGCAGCAGATCGCCGCGCTGGAGAATTTCAGATTCTTTCGCGGTGCTCAGGAATTGCCCGGTCGTGCCGGTTTCTTTTTGCTGTCTCTGGATCCGAATGTCCGGCTGGAACCATACGGTCAACCCGAGCTTGTTCACCTGTTCGAGCAGCCACCAGCGGACATCGCCAACCGTCGTTTTGCCCGGAGTGATCACCTCATTCGAAAACGCACGACGAGTGAGAATGTCCGTTACGAGGACCGCCTTTTGATATTCTCCCAACTCTCCTGGTAAACGAGTGTCCAGAAACTCGGTCAAAAGCGGTGCCGCGGAAACAAATCGCTTTTCGGTCTCGGGCCCGAGTGTTTCGGTGAGGAATTTATAACCATCATGCGACAAGCCGGATTGCTGACCGCGCGTACCGCCGTAATTGAGTGCGATCGTTTTCGGTTTCGCTTCGTCGACGATCTTGCGCAGCTCATCGCCGAACTTGTCGCGGGCGGGCATCACGAGTTTGTAGTGATTATTCAGCCGCTCTTCGTCGTAACGCACCATCGCGATGCGATCAAGTTGGTCGCCGCGGTCAATGAAAATGAAAAGGTCGCGGCGCCCCACGATAGGTATCGGCGGAACGATCTGCTCGATTACCGGATCGCTTTTGAATTCCTCGTTCACCACGATCCACATATCGACGCCGTGCCGCTTCATCATCGGATGCAGCAGCCCGAAACGGTCTTTCAGCCAACGCTCGCGAACGTCCATCTGCTCGCGCTGGCTGAGCAGCCGCGGCATCGCGGGGATTTCCGTTTGTGCCGAAGCGCCGAACGACGACAGCAGTATCGAAAGGAGAAAGATCGCCGGAAATGTTCGTTTCATACGTGCGGTTTCGCGTCGAATTGGACGAAATGCTAGACTGCTAAATTGAATTTTCAGTCAGATTTTACCACAACGACATCATGATCGATTTTCAGTTGACCGAAGAGCATATTGCATTACAGAACACCGTGCGCGAATTCTGCGCTGGCGAGGTCGCGCCGTATATCAAAGAGTGGGACGAGAAGTCGCATTTCGAACGCAGCGTTTTCACGAAAATGGCGGAGCTTGGCCTCCTCGGTGTTTGCATTCCCGAGCAATACGGCGGCGCGGGTTTCGACTACATCTCGCTCGGGCTTGTATGTGAAGAGCTTGAAGCCTGCGACACATTCCTTCGCGTCGCTATGTCGGTACACGTTGGTTTAAATTCTCTAAGCGTTTATTCCTGGGGAACCGAAGAGCAGAAGCAGAAATATCTTGTCCCGCAGGCGAAAGGCGAAAAGATAGCGACCTTTGGATTAACCGAGCCTAACGCTGGAAGCGATGTTGTTGGGATGCGTTCGTACGCTCGCCGCGATGGCGAAGATTGGATCCTGAACGGCGAGAAGATGTGGATCTCGCTCGCCGATGTTGCCGATCATTTCCTCTTTTTCTGCTGGACCGATCAGGAGAAACAAAAGGCGCGCGATCACAGCGGCATTTCATGCTTCATTATCGAGCGCACATTGCCCGGATTTTCGAGCGGCACAATTCACGGCAAGCTCGGCATCAAGGCGGGCAACACCGGCTATTTCTCGCTGCAGGACGTTCGCGTCCCTTCTGCAAACATGCTCGGAAATGAAGGCGAAGGTTTCAAGATCGCGATGTTCTCGCTCGAGAACGGCCGCTACACCGTCGCATCGGGTGCCACCGGCGTGATACGCGCTTCGCGCGACGCGTCCGTCGCTTACGCGAACACACGGGAGGTGCAGGGTCAAAAGATCGGAAACTTCCAGCTCGTGAAACAAAAGATCGCCGATATGGAAGCCGACTACCAGATGTCGCATTTGCTCTGGCTAAGAGCCGGTTTTCTGAAGAACGAAGGCCTGCCGTCCGCAAAAGCGGCAAGTCTGGCAAAATGGCAGGCGACCGTTCGCAGCGAAAAAGCCGCCTCGATGGCGATCGAGATCCACGGCGCAAACGGCTACACGAACGATTACCCCGTTGAACGCTACCTGCGAAACTGCAAAGCCGCCGTCATCTACGAAGGCACTCGCGACATCCACACCCTCATGCAAGCCGACTGGGCTCTCGGTATTAAAAAAGAAAAAGCGGCGAGGGTGATCCTGCCTCCCTACAAGCTCGCTATGTCAGAACCGGGAACGAAGTGACCGGGTCTTCATCGTCGCCGCGCCACAACATCGGGCTCCGGTTTTGATTATTTGTCCGCAGTTTGTTTCACGGCAT
>JAICPV010000434.1 GCA_025929655.1 Pyrinomonadaceae bacterium | reverse complement strand
CAGGACAACGTCGTCCGGAGTCGTTTTTGCAAGACTGCCAGCGGCGAGCCACCCAGTCAGTTTCGCGAAAAGAAGCTCGCGGCTGCCAACCCTCCCTTTCCGAGAAGGGGCGCTTTTTACGGCATCCCGGTGGCTTTTTCGGTAAGCTGTTCCCATTTGCCCATGCGGCGGAATTTTTGGAATCGTTCGCGGACGATCTGGTCGGGGGTTCGAGTTTGCAGGTCTTTCAGATTCGAGGCGATCATTTTCCTGAGAGCAGCGGCGATGGCGGCGTAGCGGTTGTCATTTTCATCACCATCCTCTGATCCGGCCGCTACCGTTTCCGGTTCTGACTTGATCTCCCAGAGGTCGGGTTCGGGAACGATCTCGTCGATCAAGCCGAATTTTAGAAGACTGGGAGCAGTGAGTTTCAGCGAGTCCGCGGCCAGGTCGGCCTTGCCCGCGTCCTTCCAGAGGATCGCCGCGCAGCCTTCGGGCGAGATCACCGAATAGACAGAGTTTTCCATCATCAGGATGCGGTCGGCAACGCCGATCGCGAGTGCGCCGCCGGAGCCGCCTTCGCCGAGCACGACGGCGATGATCGGAACGCGCATACTCGCCATTTCCCGCAGGTTGAACGCGATCGCTTCGGCCTGGCCGCGCTCTTCCGCGTCGATGCCGGGGTAGGCACCAGGCGTATCAATGAACGTAACTATCGGACGGCCGAATTTTTCCGCAAGCCGCATCACGCGAAGCGCCTTGCGGTAGCCTTCGGGCTTCGGCATCGCGAAATTCCGATGCTGACGCTGCTTCGTATCGCGTCCTTTTTGTTGGCCGATGATGCATACGTCCTGATCTCCGAGACGCGCGAAACCGCAAACGATCGCCGGATCGTCCGAATAGCGGCGGTCGCCGTGGATCTCCATGAAATCGGTGAAGATCGTCTCCAGAAGGTCGAGCGTGTACGGCCGTTCGGGGTGGCGAGCGTTCTTTACGCGGTCGAAAGCCGTTAGTTCTGTGCCGTTCATACAATATGGAGCGTTTCGCTCTGTTGACTCTGCGTCTTAAACTCACGATCCTCTGCGTTTGAGCCGAGGTCGCCGAGATTTCGCAGAGAAAGATCGTGTTTTACAGCGACCATTTTACACTACATCCTTTTTCAACCAACTGCTGCTCGAGAGTGACCGAGCCCTGGACCGCCAGCACGGGAGCCGCAAGCCGCGTAACCACACCGCCCGCATCAACATCCAGAAAGACGTCTGTGCGGCCGGGAGTTTCGGAAAGAAGGGCGAACATCTCATCGAGGAAGCGGTCGTCGATGAGAGCAGCCGGAAGCGAGATCGAAAGATTTCGTGCGGCACGAGCGACCTGCTCTTCGATCAGGCGAACGTCATTGACGATCACCGTTACATCGGAACCGTCGGCCGCTTCGACCTTGCCCTCAATGATCACCGCCGCGTCGTCGTAAAGATTTTTGGAACATTTTCCGTACGCGTCCGCCCAGACAAGACATTTAACGTTTGCGGAAGCGTCTTCGAGGCGGAAGCTGCAAAAGCGGTTTCCTTTCTTGCTCCACCGGACCTGAGCGTCGTTGATAATGCCGGCGAGGATGACGTTTGCTCCAGCTCGAAATTCGTCGAAGTCGGCGATCTTACGGATCCGAAGCGAATCGAGCATCGGCTTAAAGCGGTCCAATGGGTGCGATGAAAGGTAAAAACCGACGGCCGCCTTTTCGCGGACGAGTAAATCAGTGTTAGACCATTCGGCCGCCTCCGGCAGATCGGGCTTCAACGTTTCCGCCGCTGTTCCGCCGAACAATCCGGATTGCCCTCGGAGCTTGTCATTCCATGCGTTGTTGGCATGAGCGAGCGCGTCGTCGATCGCGGCGCAAAGCCGCGGCCTCCATCGGTTGATCGTAGATCCGAGCGGCATTAAGGAATCGAACGCGCCGGCGGAGATCAGGCTCTCCAGCGCGCGGCGGTTGATCGCACCTTGCTCGATCCACGCAACAAAATCGTGAAGGGAAGTGAAACGGCCTGTATTTCGCGCTTCGATGATAGCGTGCGCCGTTGCGGAGCCCATTCCTTTGATCGCGTTCAATCCGTACCGGACCGCGTTGCCGACAGGCGTGAAACCTTCGCCGCTTTCGTTCACGTCCGGAGGCAAAAGCTGCAAGCCCATGACCCGCAGCTCGGTGGAATATTTATAAACCTTCGCGCTGTCGTCGGCTTCGTGCGATAGGACCGCGGCATAGAAATGGCTCGGGAAATGCGCTTTAAGATACGCTGTCTGAAATGCAAGATATGCGTATGCGATCGAATGGCTTCGGTTGAAGCCGTAATCGGCGAATTTCGCCATCAGGTCGAAGATCTCTTTTGCCGTTCGTTTCGGGATGCCGCGTTCCGTCGCGCCTTTTATGAACTTCTCCTCGTGCGGGATCATTTCCTCCTGCAGCTTTTTGCCCATCGCGCGGCGCATCAGGTCGGCTTCGCCCAAGCTGTAGCCCGCGAGCTTTTGCGCGAGCTGCATGATCTGCTCCTGATAAACGAGCACTCCGAACGTGTTCTTCAGGATCTCTTCCATCTCGGGAAGCAGGTACTCGATCTCTTTCTCGCCGCGGTGGCGGGCGATGTAATCGTCGATCATTCCACCGTCGAGCGGGCCCGGTCGATAAAGGGCGTTCAATGCGGCAAGGTCTTCGAGCTCCTTCGGTTTCAATCGTCGACAGATCTCCTGCATGCCGCTCGACTCGAACTGGAACACAGCATCCGTACGGCCCT
>JAICPV010000282.1 GCA_025929655.1 Pyrinomonadaceae bacterium | reverse complement strand
TGCGGACCAGTGCACATTTAATAATGTTAGCCTCGAATCGCTGGACCTCGTCCATCAGGTCGATCTCCGTCCGCGACATCACGTCACGGTCCTGTTCCAGAGAGGCGACCTCGGTGAGGATCGAATTCGCCAGGACGCGAAGCGCCTCTAATTTATTATTCATTACCGCCGGGGAACTCGTCGTCCGATCAAGATCGCGGACCACGTTTTGGCGCCTTCGGTATAAGAGCATTGGGTTCATAAATATTTACCTCTTGTGAGAAATTTGTGCCCGGGTCTACCGTGCTGTATGAATCCTATTTATTAGGCCGAACAAAAATCTTCAATTTCGGAACAAATTCAAATAAATTCTTTCGTTGATTTTTATCAATCGAAAAATTGATGTCGCGGACAGCCGCTTAAGGAGATTTACGATTTCAAAATCGCCGCTTTTGCTCCCGAAATTTGCGCTCTCCAAAATATGGAACAATTCTGACGGCCTGTTTCTGACAAAATTCTTCGATAAATCAGCATTTCGCTCGATCCATCCATAATTTCCGATGGCCCGGCCCTTTTTGAAGTTCGCGAAAAAAGCCCCCTTCTTATTTCCTCTCTGAACAAACCGCCGCTTCCGGACCATTGGCATATCACTTGCGATTTCACTTGTGCGATCCCAAAGAGCCAACCCAATAAGTTCATTTAAATGAACCTTCAAGGCCCGGCCCCTCAGGATCACTTTTCGACACAAAAACTTGGAGGAAATATGAGGAAAGCATTTTTCTTCCTGTTCGTTTTTGGCCTTTTGTCGCTCGGAACGACTGCCATCGTTTCGGCCCAGACCACCGGTGCTATTAACGGAACGGTCATGGACCAGAATGGAGCTGTCGTACCAGGGGCGAATATAACAGTTAAGGGCCAGAGCGGACAGGAATTTACCACCACCAGTTCCGGAAACGGGACGTATCGCATTCCAGCGGTGCCGAATGGGATCTACACCGTCTCGATCTCTGCGAACGGGTTCAAATCGGCACTCGTCAGCGAAGTCAAAGTGGACGTCGGGACACCGGCGACCGTCAACGCCACACTCGAGATCGGAGACGTCTCGCAGGTGGTGGAAGTGGTCGGCGGCGCCGAGGTCCTGCAAACACAGGCAGCGACCGTCGGGACAAACATGAAGGGGCGTCAGATAATAGAGACGCCGATCCAGTCGCGCGACGCGCTCGACCTGGTCGTCAACCTTCCCGGAACGAACACCATCGGCACGGTCAGGACGTCAACGATCAACGGGCTTCCGAAGAGCGCGCTTTCGGTTTCGATCGACGGGATCGACGCGAACACGAGTTTGCTGAAAGCGTCGGACGGGTTCTTTACCTTTATTCGTCCGCGCATCGACGCGATCGACGAAGTTACCGTGTCTACTTCGAATCCGGGCGTGGACAGCTCGGGCGACAGCGCGGCGCAGATCAAATTCGTGACGCGGCGCGGGACGAACGATTACAACGGCGGCCTTTACTGGCAGCACCGCAACGACAGTTTCAACGCCAATAACTGGCTCAACAATCGTGACGGCCTCCCGCCGCAGGTGATAAAGCTGCACCAGTACGGAGGAAAATTCAGCGGCCCGATCCCGTTCGTTAGGTTCGGCGAGGGCGGGCCCCAATTTGATTCCGGACGCGACAAAAGGTTCTTCTTTGTAAACTACGAAGAGTACCGGATCCCGGAATCGTCGCCGACCCGGACGCGCACGATCCTTCAGCAGGACGCGATGGCCGGAAATTTCCAGTATGTCGCCGGCGGCGTGACGAACACGGTGAACCTTTTCAACCTCGCTGCACAGCGAGGCTTCACCAGCACGCCCGATCCGACGGTTGCGGCTCTCATGGACCGCATTACCCAATCGACGGCAAGCGGCGGTACGTTCACCGCGATCACGAACGACGTAAACCGTGAGCGGTTCAACTTCACGAACAAGAGCAATTCGATCCGCAAATTCTTTACGAACCGTCTCGACTTTAATCTTACGAGGGATCACTCGCTGGAAACGGTGTTCAACTACAACCAGTTCCGCTCCGATTTCGACCTACTGAACGGGCTGGATCCGGTGTTCCCCGGCTTTGAAAATGCCGGTACGCAGAACTCCGACCGATATCTGTTTTCCGCCGCCCTTCGTTCCAATTTCGGCCAGAATGTCGTCAACGAGTTTCGTTTCGGTAAACTTTGGGGCGAAAGCGGCTTCACGCTTGTCGGCGGCGAGGAATGGTGGGCAAGCAATTCCGGCGGCTACAACCTGACCTTTAACGTCGTAGGGTTGGCTACGGCGCTTACAAACCCAACGGCGAGAAACAGCTTCCAGCTTCGGCAGGAACCGTCGTCCGATTTCCAGAACAACCTGACATGGTTGAAGGGAAACCATTCATTCTCGTTCGGCGGCCAGTTCAAGCAAGTGAGGCTGATCGATAATAACCGTCCGCGCATTGTTCCGACGGTCGGGTTCACCGTTGCATCCACGGATCCCGTCCTCAGCCAGATGTTCACAACGGCGTTCTTCCCCGGAGCCTCGCCCGGACAGCTTGCCGACGCAGCCGCGATTTACGCGCTGCTCACCGGCCGCGTGTCGAGCTACACCGAAGAAGTATATTTGGGCGCCGACGGCCAGTATGTGCCGAGCGGTCCGCTTCTGCAGGAAGTAAGGCAAAGGACCTACGGCGTGTTCGCGCAGGATTCGTGGCGGATCCGCCCGAACCTTACGCTGACCTACGGCCTCAGATGGCAGCCGCAGGAAGGTTACGCGCTCATGACTGAGAATTACGCTCGGATGACCGATTTCGACATGATCTACGATGTGTCGGGGCCGGGCAATCTATTCTCGCCGGGAACGCTTACAGGCGTTGTGCCGACAGTCGTCGGGAACACGGCCGGCGAAAAAGCGTTCAACGCAGACATGAACAACTTCGCCCCGTCCTTCGGTATCGTCTGGAGTCCCGATGCGCCGGACAACGGTGTACTGAAATTCCTTCTCGGCGATTCCGGCAAGAGTGTTTTTCGCGCGGGCTGGTCACGGTCGTTCATACGTGAAGGGCTGAACCTCCCGGCGAACGTTCTGGGCAACAACCCGGGCGGCAGTTTTTCCGTTTCCCGAACAAATGCGCTGGGGAATCTGGTGGGCGGATTGGGAACGCTGCTGCGCGATCCAAACAATCCTAACTTGACCCCGGCTCCATTCGAACCGACGCCTTCTTTTCCCCGCACGCTGACGACATCAGACAGCGCCCTTGCATTCCATCCGGACCTCAAGACCGGGTACATCGACTCTTACAGCGTGGGTTACCAGCGTGAGCTCGGACGCGACACGGTCATCGAATTCAGGTACGTCGGTAACCGAGGGAAGGACATGTGGCGTTTCTACCCGATCAATGAAGTCAACACGATCGAGAACGGATTCGCACAGGAGTTCGTAAACGCTCAGAACAACCTTTACCTCAACCTGGCGGCCGGCAAGGGAGCAACGTTCAGGTTCTTTGCGGATGTTCCCGGTTCGGTGCCGCTTCCGATCTTCCAGTCGTATTACACCGGAAACCGGAATTCGGCAACGTACACGAGTACCCAATACACTAACTCGAACAACGTCCTGTCACTTTCGCGGAACAACCCGCTTCCGCAGTTTCTGGCGGCGACGCTTACGTCGGACCTTACAAGGCGCAATAACGGCCTTGCAGACGGCCGCCCGGCGAACTTCATCAACAACTGCCCGACGACACTCGGCTTCTGTTTCCTGTTGGACAACAGCGAGCGGAGCTGGTATGACTCCGGCGTGATCGAGATACGCCGGCGTATGTCGGCCGGGCTGCGCTTTCAGGGCAGCTACGTTTTCGCGAAAGCGTTTACGAACGGATTCGCGGGGGCAAACACTGCCGGCGGCTTCGCCGCGTTTACGGCAGCGGCGAACGACCAGCAGAACGGTTCTTCAGTTACATTAAGGAACCCGTCCCTGGACAAGGCGTACGCTCAAACCGATATCAGGCACGCCTTCAAGTTCGATGCGACCTATGACTTTCCGTTCGGGACCGGCCAGAAATTCCTTTCCGGTTCCAATTGGTTCACAAACGCGCTGGTCGGCGGGTGGAGCATAATACCATCGCTGCGGTGGCAGAGCGGATCCCCATTCATGATGGAAAACGTTCAGCTTGTCGGCATGACGGTCGAGGAACTGCAGGATT
>JAICPV010000453.1 GCA_025929655.1 Pyrinomonadaceae bacterium | reverse complement strand
TTCGGCGGCGGCACGTTCGACATTTCGATCCTCGAGGTCGGCGAAGGAGTTGTCGAAGTGAAGTCGACCAACGGTGATACACACCTCGGCGGTGACGACATCGACGAGGAATTGATCCAATGGATCATTGACGAATTCAAGAAGGACCAGGGCATCGACCTGCACAATGACAAGATGGCGCTCCAGCGTTTGAAGGAAGCCGCCGAAAAGGCGAAGGTCGAGCTTTCGCACGCGATGGAAACGGAGATCAACCTGCCGTTCATCACGGCCGACGCTTCCGGGCCGAAGCATTTGGTAATGAAGCTGACGCGGTCGAAATTTGAGCAGCTAGCCGAGCCGATCCTGAAAAAGCTTATGCCGCCGGTCGAGCAGGCGATCAAGGATGCAGGGCTCTCGCCAAAGGACATCGAAGAGATCGTTTTGGTCGGCGGTTCGACACGAATCCCGAAGGTCCAGGAAATGGTCAAGGATTTCTTCGGAAAGGAGCCGAACAAATCCGTTAACCCTGACGAAGTCGTTGCGCTAGGTGCTGCAGTTCAGGCCGGCGTGCTCGGCGGTGAGAAGACGGACATCCTTCTTCTCGACGTGACGCCTCTTTCGCTTGGGATCGAAACCTTGGGCGGTGTGGCGACCCCGATGATCGCAAAGAACACAACCATCCCGACTCGCAAGAGCGAGATCTTTTCGACTGCATCCGACAATCAGACGAGCGTGGAAGTCCACGTTCTGCAAGGCGAGCGTCCGATGGCTTCCGATAATAAAACGCTCGGCAAATTCCATCTCGTGGGGATACCGCCGGCACCGCGCGGCGTGCCGCAGGTCGAGGTCACATTCGACATCGACGCAAACGGCATCGTCAATGTTTCAGCGAAGGACGTCGGCACGGGTCGCGAACAAAAGATCACGATCACCGCATCGTCCGGCCTTTCAAAGGAAGAGATCGACAAGATGATGAAGGACGCGGAGGCTCACGCCGGCGAGGACGAAAAGAAAAAGGCTTCGATCGAAGCGCGAAATCGTCTCGACGGCCTGGTTTACAGCGTCGAGAAGTCGTTCTCGGAAAACAAGGAGAAGCTCGATTCGGCAGCGGCTGGCGATATCGAAACGGCGATCTCCGACGCGAAGACCGCACTTGCGGGCGACGATGTCGATGCGATGAATGGCGCGTTCGACCGTCTCCAGACAGCCTCGCACAAGCTCGCTGAAGTTCTTTACAGCCAGGCGGGGGCGGCGTCGGGCGGTGAAGCGGGAACGTCCGAACAGGCTTCTTCGGCAACGGCCGGAGCGGAGGGCGACGGCGGGACGGCAGCCGCGGGCGACGATAACGTCATCGACGCCGAATACGTCGACGTGGACGAAGAGAAAAAGTAAAAACTGAGCTGAGCGGCGAGGGACAGGTGACGAGCGGTCGTTGAATTTGCCTCTCGTCGCTTGTCCCTCTAAACTTGTCGCTGCTTTGAAATGGCGAAAAAAGATTACTATCAGATTCTGGGCATCAAGAAGGATGCGAAAGCGGACGAGATCAAAAAATCGTACCGCCGCCTGGCCCGCAAATATCACCCCGACGTGAACCCGAACGATAAGGCCTCCGAGGACAAGTTCAAGGATGTTCAGGAAGCTTACGACGTTCTTTCGGACGATAAGAAACGAAAGGTCTTCGACAAGTTCGGTTACTACAACGACAACCTAGATCCCGACGCGCCGTTTTCGTCCGGCGCAGGCGCCGGCGCGCCGGGTTTCGATTTCTCCGGGTTCCAGTGGGACACCGCAACCGGCGCGGGCGGCGGCGGATCGAGTTTCCGCGATATTTTTTCAGATCTTTTTGGGGGCGCAGGAACGGGTACTCGTCCTGCACCAGAGCCGCCTAAGGCGATGCCAAAGCGGGGACGCGATATCGAGATCCCGCTTGCGATGAGCTTCGAAGAGGCGTTTACCGGCCTTACAACAAACATCACCGTCAATCGCAGCGAGCAATGCTCGCGATGCAACGGTGCCGGCGACACCGGCGGCCCGATCGTGCAATGTACGACATGCAAAGGCACGGGCCAGGTAATGAGATCGGGCGGTCGGCTGCAATTTTCGCAGGAATGCCCGGACTGCGGCGGCACGGGACGCAGGAGAACGCCGTGCTCGCTTTGTAACGGCAAAGGAACGACGCCGAAAACCGAACAGGTAAAAATAAAGATTCCCGCTGGCGTGGATACCGGGTCGCGTGTGCGGGTTCCGAAAAAAGGACACGGCGGCCGGCTCGGCGCCGAACCCGGCGATCTTTTCATCGTCACGAACGTCGGCAAGCATCCGTTCTTTACCAGAAAGGGAGACAATATCTACGTGACGGTGCCGATCAGTGTTCCCGAGGCAGCACTCGGAACCAGGATCGAGGTACCAACGGTCGAAGGGAAGGCACAGTTGAAGATACCGCCCGGTACAGAAAGCGGGCAAAAGTTTCGCCTACGCGAACGCGGATTTCCGAGCTTGCGCAATCCGCAGCTGCGAGGCGACCAGTTTGTTGAAGTGAAGATCGCGCTCCCGCGCGTGATCTCTGAAGAAACCAAAGAGCTTTTACGACAATTCGAAAAGTTAAACGCCGAGAATCCTCGCAAAACCATGGGGCTGGAATAGAAGTTCAGA
>JAICPV010000098.1 GCA_025929655.1 Pyrinomonadaceae bacterium | reverse complement strand
TCGCGCTCTCGTTACGTTCCTGGTTTTGACTGCTCGAATCGATCTTCCCGCGTAGATAGTATTCGTATGCGGGCGAATCGACGGACCTGAAACTTCCCGCCGGGACGTCTGGCTTATTTCCGCCGGAGACGGAAATGTAGATCGCCGCCGCCGATAAAACAATAACACCGGCAAATATCACGAGAGCCAAGCGGCGGTAGCTCGGTCGGTCGATCCGGTTCGGCGAGTAGACCACATTATTCGAAGTCGCCGTTGGTTCGTGTGACGCGGGCAGCTGGCGTGTCGGGGCCTCGTTAGTCGGCATGATCGCGGTCGACGGTTCCTCTATCGCCTGATCAAAGATCAACGGGGTACCATCATTCAAACAGAAACTGATCGAAGGATCCGCGTAATTCTTATTGCATTCAGGGCAGTGCTTCATACCTTAAGCCGGTCGCATTGAATTCTATGCTATCCCGCCCGCATGCGGAAGTTGTTTTTGTTTTGATCTGCCGCGACGGCATCACCGCTTGGTCAAACGAGGTCGATCCGAAGGGCTCGAAATATTAATTGCGGCCGGCCTGTCGGAATGCGAGCAAAGATGCGAGCGCCACGGTCGCGCGACATGATGAAACTATCACGCATTCCGGCACACTGAGGGAACGGCTCGTCACTTTTCGCCTGTGCTTTTCGCATAATTTGAAACTTTCTGCATCCGTTTCCGAATAACGTACTTCGATATTTCATTTAGCGAGGAATCTATGATCCGTATATCCAAAATCTGGTTCGCAGCGGCGTTGGTGAGTCTGGCGGCGGTCGGCCTGGCAGGCGCGCAAGGGGTGAAGCAGGCCGGCCTGAACGTGCCGGTCACTTATTACAAATTGAACAACGGTTTGAAGGTTGTTCTATCGCCGGAACATTCCGCGCCGTTGACGACCGTGGCGGTCTATTACAACATCGGCTTCCGGATCGAGCCGCGCGACCGTACGGGCTTCGCGCATTTGTTCGAACATCTGATGTTCCAGGGCTCGAAAAACCTCGGCAAGATGGAATTTATCAAGCTGGTTGAATCGAACGGCGGCGTGCTGAATGGCTCGACAAGGTTCGATTTCACGAACTATTTTGCCGTGATGCCGTCGAACAAGACCGAGACGCTGATCTGGGCCGAAGCAGACCGTATGCGCGGGCTGGATATCACCCAGGAGAATTTAGTTAACCAGCAGGGCGTCGTTGGGAACGAGGTGAAGGTAAACGTGCTCAACCAGCCGTACGGTTCGTTTCCGTGGATCGACCTGCCGATGGCGGCGTTCACAAACTGGTATAACTCACACAATTTTTACGGAGATCTGAAGGACATCGAGGCTGCGACGCTCGAGGACGCGAAAACCTTCGCGACGAAATATTACCAGCCGCAGAATGCGGTGCTGGTCGTCGTGGGAGATTTCAACGAGGCCGATGCGAAACGCTGGGTCGAAAAATATTTCGGAAACATCCCATCGCAAAAACCAGAGGCAATTCCCGACCTTACCGAGCCCCGGCAGGAAGCTGAAAAGACCGTTACGCGAGTGGACAAACTCGCAAAACGGCCCGCCGTAGCTTTCGGATATCAGATGCCGAAGCGCGGCACGCCCGAATACTACGCGATGGGCCTGATCGACCAGATCCTTATACAAGGCGAGGACAGCCTTTTGTATAAAGAGTTTGTTAAGAATAAAGGTTTTGCAGGCGGCGTAAACGGCGGTATCAATTCCGGCTTGGGCAACATGTTCAATTACAACGGCCCGATGCTTATGGACGTGAGCCTGATCCACGATGAAAAATTCTCGCCGCAGCAGATCCTGGCGAGCGCGGACAGTGTCATCGCCCAGCTTCAGGAGAAGCAGGTCGACCAGGCCACCATCGAACGCGCGATCGTGAAGCTGCGCTCGGGCCTTTACGACACGTTGACGCAGTTCGGCGGATTCGGACGCGCCGACCTTTTGGCGAGCTATGCCCTTTTCGACGACAAGCCGGACAACATCAACCAGATCGAAGCGAACTTCCGCAAGGTAACGCCAGCCCTGATCCAAAAGACCGCGCGCGAATATCTGCGAAAGACCAATCGGACCATTGTGATCATCAACGTGGAAAAACCGGTGGCAGCGGAATAGGAGAATGACAGCAATGCAAAATGCAGAATGCAAAATGAAGAATGGAATTGTTTTGACGTTATTTGCGTTGGCGTCGCTCGTACTCGCGGTACCGACATTCGCGCAGAAGGAGACACCGCCCGAGGGTTCGGCCCCTAAGCCGTTCGTTTTCCCGAAGCAGGACTCATACACTCTGCCAAACGGAATGAAGGTGACACTGGTGCAGTACGGTTCGATCCCCAAGGTCGCGTTTCAGGCGACGATCTATGCAGGAACGAAGGACGATGCCAAGGGCAAGAAAGCGCTTTCGGAAATGACCGGGTTGATGTTAAAGGAAGGCACGAAAACGCGCTCGGCCGACCAGATCGCGCTTGAAACCGCGAACATGGGCGGAGGCATCAACGTTGGAACCGGGACGGACAGTACGAACATTACCGGTGAGGTCCTCAGCGAATTCGATGTGCGTTTCGTCGAGCTGATGGCCGATGTGATTCAAAATCCGAATTTCCAACAGGCCGATCTAGACCGTTTGAAAGCGAACAAGCTGCGAGCCTTGACTGTGGCCAGGCAGCAGGCCGGCAACCAGGCGTGGGAAAAGTTTCGCGAAGTGGTCTTTGCAGGACATCCGTATGCGCAGATCAACCCGCGTGACGAAGAGGTCGCCGGTTTCACGCTGGCGGACCTCAAGGATTTTTATTCGAAGAATTACGGTGCGGCGAGGACCCATCTTTATGTCGTAGGGCGTTTTGATACGTCCGCTGTGAAGAATGCGATCAGCAAATCGTTTTCGGGCTTTCAGAAAGGAACGCCCGCGATGCGAAATGCGCCGACGGTCGTAGGAAAGCGTTCGCTAGAGACGATCAACCGTGCCGATGCGCCGCAGTCGACCATATATCTCGGCATGCCTGCGCCCGCGCCGAATGACCCCGATTACGTAAAATTCGTCGTTATGGATTCGATCCTGGGCGGATCGTTCGGTTCTCGTATCACCTCGAACATTCGCGAGAAAAAAGGGTATACGTATTCGCCGGGGAGCTTCATTTGGGGTCGCTACAAAACCGGTTATTGGATCGAATCGGCGGATGTTACTACGGATCACACGGGCGCCTCGATCAAGGAGATCCTATACGAGATCGAACGGATGCGTAATGAAACGGTTTCCGCTGCTGAGCTGCAGGGGATCAAAAACTATCTTACCGGCCTATACGTTCTCCAGAACTCGTCGCGTTTCGGCGTGATCGGACAGCTCGAGAATTCGAATTACAATGAGCTCGGCAGCGCCTATATCGACAATTACGTAAAGAACGTGAATGCGGTGACCGCGGCCGATATCCAGACCGTCGCGAAGAAGTATTTAACGGAAGACAAGATGACGATCGTCGTCGTCGGCGACCTGGCGAAGATATCGACGCAGATCAAACCGTACGAAGTACAGTAAAAAAAGTAGGACAGGCTGTTAGCCTGTCCCACCATTGCGAGGAATGAAGAGCGGCAGGCTGAGCCTGCCGTACTTTTTCTAAATCTTAAATCCTGCCCGGGTGAGCATCGATTCGAAATTCGTTTTATCGACCGCTTTTATATACGCGTCGCGGGGTTCGACGAGCTTCTTTTGAACAAGATCGAAAAGGGCGTCGTTTAGCATGACCATCCCGTGATTCTTTCCGGTCTGCATCGCGGACTGGATCTGGAAAGTTTTGCCTTCGCGTATCAGGTTGCTGATCGCGGGCGTGACGATCAGGATCTCCAACGCAGCGACGCGTCCGCCACCGATCTTCGGCAATAATGTCTGCGCGATCACGCCTTTCAACGATTCCGAAAGCATCACTCGGATCTGCTGCTGCCGATCGGCGGGGAACTGGTCGATGATGCGGTCGACGGTCGACGGTGCTGTCGTCGTATGAAGCGTGCCGAAAACGAGATGGCCCGTTTCCGCAGTTTCGATGGCGATCGAGATCGTTTCCAGATCGCGCATTTCGCCTACAAGCAGGATGTCGGGATCTTCGCGCAAAGCCGCCCGGAGCGCGTCCTTGAACGAATCCGTATGGTTGTGCACCTCGCGCTGGTTCACCAAACAACTTTGGTTTTCATGAACAAACTCGATCGGGTCCTCGATCGTGATGATGTGGTCCTCGCGCGTTTTGTTGATGGAATCCACCATCGCGCAAAGCGTGGTCGATTTCCCGGACCCGGTCGGGCCGGTGACGACCACAAGGCCCTTCGAAAGCGCGCACAGGTCCATTATTGCTTTCGACAGACCGAGCTTTTCGGCCGTCAAAATTTCTGAAGGAATGATTCGGAACACGCCGCCCATTCCTTTTCGGTCCATAAAAACGTTGCAGCGAAATCTTGCGAGACCTGGTATCTCGTAAGCGAAATCCGTATCGTGCCGGCGGTCGAATTCGTCCTGGTTTTTGTCCGGCATTATCGAAACAAGCAGCTCCCGCATGGCGACATCGTCGAGCTGCCCTTCGCCGCACTCGAGTTTCTTCATCTTGCCGTCTTTGCGGACCATCGGCGGCATCGATACGGAAAGATGAAGATCCGAAGCGCCGTATTCGGCCATGAGCTTAAAAAGCACGTCCATACGCGCCGTCGCCATAAGGTTTCGTTCACGGCGATTTCCCTGGCGCCTGTCAACCGGCGGCAGCTCCACAGCAGGCTGATAATCGGCCGGCCGCTGGGGCTGTTCGTATTGTTGCTGCGGTGCGAATTCGACATCTGAAGAAAATGTATTGGGCTCGAAGCCGAAATCATCACGTCTTCCTGGCGGCTCGTATGTTGACGTATCGGAGAATACCGTTTGAAATTGCGGATCGTTTGCCGAAACTACTTCAGGGATCGGGCTATTTTGCAGAGCAGTTTCGACGACGGGGATCGCCTCGACCTCCACAAACGAGACGGTCTCCGGTTCGTAAAGCGGTGCCGATTCGGCAGCTAGCGATGCGCTTTCGAGTTCGAAAGGCGGCGTGAGCGGCTCGGTGACCGGGGATCGTTCGGGGGCAACGATATCGGCCGGTTCCGGATCAGGCGACATTTCCAATTCAGCCTCCGGTTCCGACCCCAGCGAGATCTCTTCCGGCGGCGCATTCGCAGGAAAGTCACCGATGATCGGGCGAACCGTGACATTGAAACCCGACGGCGATTTCTGGATAGTGAAACCGAACTTGCCAAGGCTGTGAGGGTGCACGAAATTGATCTCGGGTTTGTTCGGAAGTTGGCTTTTTACTTCGGCCGGAATCAACGGGAACACCATCATCGAGATGTGCGTGCCGAGCAATGGCGCGGTAGCCACGTCCGCCTGGCCCTGTGCGTTCAAGACATAGGGGTTCTTGTTCGGTTCGAGGTGAAGTTCGTAACTGGACGTATCAACGAGCTGCTGGAGAAATTGATTGAGTTGTTCCATGTCGGGATTTGACTGAACGGGCGGGAATGGAGGGACCGGGCAAGCGCGAATTTGCCCGCGCACAGTATAACACAGTTTAACAGAAGAATTGTCAGAAATTTGTCGAGTTTATCAGACGGTCACGGCCTCCCGATATTCGCCCCAAACCGCTCTGAGACAATGACTTATCTCGCCAACGGTGACCTCAGCTTCGACACAGGCAAGGATGCGGGGAAGGAGATTTTCCGTTTCGGCTGCTGCGTTTTTAAGCGAATTCAACGCCGAGTCGGCCTTCGCTGAATCGCGTTTTTCACGTACAGCTCGCACTCTGGCGACCTGATCACGTTCGATCTGCTCGTTGATCGCGAGGACCGGCGTCGTTTCGAGTTCTTCGGACTGGAATCTGTTAACGCCGACCACGATGGCGTCTTTGTTTTCCACGCGTCGCTGATAATCGTACGCCGCGTCTTGAATTTCCTTTTGCACATAGCCGGTTTCGATCGCGCGCAGCATCCCGCCCATCGCGTCGATCTTTTCGATGTAGTCGATCGCTTTTTTTTCAAGTTCCATGGTCAATTGTTCGATCGCGTAACACCCGCCAAGCGGATCGACCATATCCGCGACGCCGGATTCGTGTGCGATCACCTGCTGCGTTCTCAATGCGATCCGCGCAGCGTTTTCGGTCGGAAGTCCGAGTGCTTCGTCCAGCGAATTTGTGTGAAGACTCTGCGTGCCGCCTAGGACGGCCGCCAACGCCTGAATAGTGGTTCTTACAACGTTAACTTCCGGCTGCTGGGCCGTGAGCGTCGAGCCTGCGGTTTGCGTGTGGAAACGCAGCATCATCGAGCGCGGATCGTTCGCCTGGAAACGTTCCTTCATGATCCGCGCCCAGAGCCTGCGGGCGGCACGAAACTTAGCTACCTCTTCGATCAGATCGTTGTGCGAATTGAAAAAGAACGAGATACGCGGTGCGAAATCATCCACGTTTAGACCCACATCAATCGCGGCCTGCACGTAGCAGATCGCGTCCGCAAGCGTGAAAGCGATCTCCTGCGCCGCGGTCGAGCCAGCCTCCCGGATGTGGTAACCCGAGATCGAGATCGTGTTCCAGTTCGGTACTTCGGCGGCGCAAAAAGCGAACGTGTCCGTTATCAATCTCAGTGAAGGCTTCGGAGGATAAATGTACGTTCCGCGTGCGATGTATTCCTTCAGAATGTCGTTCTGGATCGTTCCGCCGACCTTGTCGAACGGAACGCCTTGTTTTTTTGCGACAGCGAGATACAAACAAAGCAGCGTTGAGGCGGTCGCGTTGATCGTCATCGATGTCGTCACCTGATCGAGCGGGATGCCGTCGAACAGCGTGAGCATATCGTCGAGGCTGTCGATCGCGACGCCGACCTTACCAACCTCGCCGGCAGAAAGCGGATCGTCGGAATCCAAACCGATCTGCGTCGGCAAATCGAAAGCGATACTTAAACCCGTGGTTCCCTGCGAGAGCAAGTACTTGTAGCGCTCATTTGATTCGGCGGCCGTGGCAAATCCGGCATACTGCCTCATGGTCCAGAGTTTGCCGCGATACATGTTTGTGCGGATCCCGCGAGTGTATGGAAATGAGCCAGGATCGGCTATGTCTTTTTCGTACACGAAATCGTTAACGTTCTGCGGATTAAAGTCATTCGGAAGCTCGATACCTGAAGAGGTTTCAAACTTTTCGCGCCGAAGCTGTGCCATAAGTAACCTAGATTACCATAGCAAAAGGGTTGACGGTTTCGGCACGCCCTTTGCAACTGTAAGGGCGCTATGGAAGCTGATGAAAATACAAAAAATGCTGTGCAATTATTGGTGAACGCGGTTCAAACGTCTGTCAACACCAGCGAGGTCGTTCAGAAGGCGGTTGAAAATCTGCAGTTTATGGGTTATGTTCCCAACTTCACGGTTCGAATGGATCTGGAGCTTTTGCGGCC
>JAICPV010000170.1 GCA_025929655.1 Pyrinomonadaceae bacterium | reverse complement strand
GATGGTGACGTCGAATATCCAGAGTGCCTGATTGGATATTTTTCGGTATTCGTCCAACAGAACTTTCGCGTTCTTGTTGACCGTGTAGTTGATCGTCACGGACCGCGACTTTTCCCCGTTCGCGAGTGTGATCCGCGAATTTCCCATATTCGAGAAATCCTTTTCGTGCTGGTAGTTTTCGGTAGAATCGAGGAATTTCAGATCGGCAAACGCAGCCCGCAGTTTCGCAAGCGCGGTTTCCGAGACCGCCAGCGGTTCCGAGAAAAGCTCCGGGTGGCCGCGTCGCTGGAACTTGATCGTTCCCTTTCCGCCATCGTCATGTTCGATAACGATGCGGCTGTTGATGAAATCTGGTTGCGTGAATTCGTATCCGTAAAGCGGCCCCGATATGGTCTGCGGCACGACTATTTGGCGCTGGGGTTCTTCTACCGGACGAGCATTGCGCTTGACGCCGGGCTCCGGCTGCGGCGGGTCGGTATTCGGTTCCTCGGCTTTGACAGCGACGGCTGCAGGCGGGGTCGCCGGCCGCTTTGGGTTCTTCTTTTTCGTCTGCGAATCGGCCGAGACGCAGCACGCCGCGGCCACAAACACTGTGAACAAAAAAGTATGAAAAGCGCTCTTAGAAAACATAAAAATACGCGTTCGCCTTAGCTTATACTCTGCCGCTCGAAAGACAAACGCGTCTGGTGATTTGATGTAACTGAATTCGCTTAGGTTTCTTCTTGGTACGTGTCTTCAGTTCATTTTCTCAACCACAAAAGACACAGAACACACGGAAAGCTTATTCGAATTTTACGGAAACAACCTTTGAAACACCGGCTTCCTGCATCGTCACGCCGTAGAGCGCCCGTGCGGCCTCCATTGTACGCTTGTTGTGGGTGATCACAATGAACTGTGTTTTTTCTGACATCTCGGCGATCTTGTTAACGAAGCGGCCCACATTCGCGTCGTCGAGCGGCGCGTCGACCTCGTCAAGCAGGCAGAACGGCGACGGGCGGTATTTGAATATCGCGAGGACAAGCGAGATCGCCGTCATCGCTTTTTCACCGCCGGAAAGCAGCAGGATATTCTGAAGGCGTTTGCCCGGCGGCTGCGCGACGACTTCAATGCCGGCTTCGAGAATGTCTTCGGATTCGAGCAGCGACATCTCGCCGCGGCCGCCGCCGAAAAGCTCCCGGAAAAAGACCGAAAAGTTTTCGTTTATCGCCTCGAATGCCTGCTTGAACCGCGCACGCGAGCGTTCCTTGATCTCGCGAAGAGCTTCCTCGGCCGAAGCTATGCTGTCGACAATGTCCTGCCGTTGCGAAGTTAAGAAAAGCAGACGCTCTTCCGCATCGGACAACTCGTCGACGGCGAGCATGTTGGTCGCGCCGAAACCCTCCAAACGCGTGCGAAGCTCTTCCGCATACGCTCGCGAATGCTCAAGATCAAAGTCGGGATCTTCGGGTTCGGCCGCCAGCTCGTCGACGCCGACGCCGAGCTCATGCTGGCAATTTTCAGTAACGTTCTTTAGCAGCGTGACAGTCTCCGTTTGACGGACCTCTATGGCTGCACGCTCATTCGCGGCTTCGACCGAAGCCCGGTTCGTTTCTGCCAGTTTTTCGCTTACGGTATCGGCACGCATCCGCTCTTTGGTGACGAATTCGATCGAGGCGGCTAGCTCATCCTGCTCCAGCAAAAGGTCAGTTTCGGCGTAAGCGATGCGGTCCGCGATCGCGGAGCTGGACGAGCGAAGCGCTTCGAGCTTCGTATCGATCTCGGAAAGCTCAACCCGGAGTAGTGCGAGGCGCGACTCCAGTTCACGCTGCTCGTTCTCGACCCGGCGACGGGCAGAATGCACGGCGCGGAGCCGCTCGCCCGATGTAGCCGCGGCCGTGCGCTTCTCGTTAACGGTCGCGCTTTCGGCCTCGGAAACCTTGCGTGCATCGGCAAGCCGCTCCGATACGTCCGCGATCTGGTCCGCGATCTCTGCGACCCTCGTCTTTGCCGAAGCAGAGTTTTGATCAGCATCAATGAGACGCTTCTCTAGATCCTCGATCTCGATATCGACTTGTGCCCGCTCGTCCGCGACAACTTTTTTATGCCGCTCGCTTCGCTCAATGTCCTGTCGGGCGGCGCGCTCCTGCACTTCGAGTGAGAGGGTGCCGCGCTCGACCTTGATGATCACCGACTGCAGATCGACCGTTCGCTCTTCCTGTTCGGCGAGTGCGGCACGGGCGGCGGTGTTTGCCGTCTCCTCCGCCGAGACGCCCTGAGCCAAATGATCAGATTCATAGTCCAGTTCCGACAGTTCGCGTTTGAAAGCAAGCAGCGATGCATTTTGCTCGTTTGTCGACGATGCGCCGGAAATGAACAGCTGGCCGCCGAGCAATAAATTACCCGCGTGGTCGACGAGGAGGTCCCCATTGCCTGCCGAAGATTCGTAGACGTTCGAAACAAGCCGGGCGGACATTTCCCGCGGAAAGACCGATCGAAGTGCGGCTTTTAATGAATCCGATACGCCCAACAGATCGAAAACACGATCCGATTCCCCATTCGGCTCGACGCGTTCGATTTCGACGTGATCGACGACCAACGATGCGATCCGGCCTCCGCCCTGCGCGGCGATCCAATCCGAAGCACGCCGTGCATCGTCCACACTTGGAACCAAAACTGCTTGGAGAAATTCACCGAAAAGGCTTTCGACCGCTCGTTCCGCACGTGGCTCGACATTCAGAAAATCTGCAAGCACGCCGAATGGCCGGATACCGATCGATTCCTTTGCTTCGAACAGCTTTTGTATCTCCGGCGAATAGACCGCTCGCTTTTCTTCCAGCTCGCGAAGCGTTTCGTGTCGGTTCTGCACGCGAGCAAGCTCGGACCGAGCCGCGTTCAGTCTTTCGTCAGATTGACGAAGCACATCGCGAGCAGCGGCCGCGGCGGCGAGAACCACCCGCTTTTCTTCGTTGTACTTTTCAAGCTTTTGACGTTCGGCTTGGAGCTCGTCGACAAGCTTTGCTGCGGAGGTTAGCAGTTCCACATGTGTCTCGTCCGCTCGCGCGGCTTCTACTTGCAGGCCGGCTTTTCGCTCGCGTAGGCGATCGAGATTTTGGTTCAGATGATGTGCGGTTTCCGCGAACCGTTCGGCGAGTGCGTTGTGATGCATCAGCTCGTTGCGATGCGTTTCAAGCTCGCCCTCGATATGTCGAACGTTATCGAGCCGCGCGGCGAAAAGGCCTTCGGCCTCGATCAGGACCTGTTCGGCCGCGCCTGTCGTGATCGATTCCTTTTCCTCCTCGTCGGTTAGCCGCCGCAATTCCGTTTCGATAAGATCGAGGCGATCCTTCGTTGCTTCGATCTCCAAATGCAGATTTTCCGAACGAGCGTTCAGGTTTACGATCTGTTCGGACTGGTAGCGATGCTCGCGTTCGGCGCGGTCGCGCTCGAGCGCGTTCTGGGCATGAACTCTTCTTACTTCGGCGAGCTTTTCGTCAGCGTTCCTCGCGTCCTGCGTGGCGGCGCGAAATTCTTCTTCATTCGCCGAAACTTTTGCGACGAATTCCTGCTCGGTACGTTTCGCGTCTTCCAGCTTTGCAAGCAGCGCATCGGAAAGCGACCTCAAGTGACGTGCTTCGGCGGCGTAAAGCTTTCGCAAGAGAGCACGAAATTCTCCCTGAAGCGCAACATACCGCCGCGTTTTTGCGGCTTGGCGGCGCAGGCTGTTCGCCTGCTTTTCTATCTCGGAAACGATATCCGAAATCCGGCCGAGATTCGTCTTCGCGGATTCCAGCCGCGTTTCGGCCGCTCGCTGACGCGTTCGGAACTTCGAAATACCCGCGGCTTCTTCGATCAGGTTGCGCCGGTCGGCGGGTTTTGCGGAAAGGATCTGGCCGATCCGGCCCTGTTCGATGATCGCGTAGTGCGCGCCCGAAAGCCCGGTCCCTGCGAAGAGGTCTTGTATATCGCGCAGGCGGCACGTTTTACCGTTGAGCTGATATTCGCTTTCGCCGGAAAGATACAGTCGGCGGGTTACGGAAACCGCTTCTCCGGGCGCAAAATCCAGGGCGAATGAACGCGGCCGCCAGTGGCGTTTTGTTTTAATGACGCGTTCTACGGTTTGAACCGACCCGACCTGCAGGGCCTGCACCTTTTCAATCTCGAATTCGGCATCGTGATGTCCGTTGCCGTTAGTTTCGATAGCGGTATCGGTGACCGCCGGTGTTTCTTCGATGATCTCCGCCTCGAGCGCATCGACATCGACCGACTGATCATCCAGCTCGTTCAGCGTCTCATCAATGTCGCCCAGTTCGTCGGCGTCGACATCGTATTCCTCTTCAGTACGGACCAGGTGAAGCACCACCTCTGCCATCCCGGAGGGCTTGCGGCTGCGAGTTCCCTGGAAAACCACGTCCTTCATCTCGCCGCCGCGCAAGGATTTCGCACGCTGTTCGCCGAGCACCCACGAGATGGCGTCGGAAACGTTCGATTTGCCGCAACCGTTCGGACCTACAACGGCGGTTATGCCGTCACCGGTAAATACAACTTCGGTGTAGTCCGCAAAGGATTTGAAGCCCGTGATCTCGAGCCGTTGGAGTTTGAACATCTTATAGTGCTGAAAAGAAGGGGCAGCACTATATTTTGGGGTCAATTAAGCGCTTAAGTCAAATGATTTCTCGCTTGACGAACCAGAAAGATCGCCGCCAAAAAGCGCGAAAGACACAAAAAGAAGTTCGCCTTTTTGCATTTTTTGCGCGTTTTCGCGGCTAAATGTTTTTCTTAATTCAATTCGCCGCCGACATTGCGCAAGCCTTGCTTTTCGGCTCGCTCGTGATCGAGTTCGGTCAGTACGTCTAAAAGAAAATTCGTGTTACTGCTTACGTTGATAACGACCGGAAATTCATTTTCGGCGGTAGAGAATTCGAAAGTGCCGCTGTTAAGTTCGATGATCTCGCGGAAGGCGATCGTGCCGTTGCGGCCGTTGCATTCGGCGTCGACGATCTTTCCCTCGTTGAACGAAACAGTGGCGAGATACATGTCCGATTTCAGGACCAGTAAGCCGGTCATCTTGGCATTCTCGATGACCTGGACGGCGTCGAAAATTCCCACGTAACCGAGGTGCCCTGCAAACGTCACGTCCGTTCGCACCTTCTGCGGTGAACGGTCACGATTGGTGGCGAAATCCGGCCGCCGCGCGCGACGGATCGCCTCCAATCCGGGCGCTACAGAGATGCGCGGATCCAGTAATTTTGCTTCCTGCAGGCGGTCGTATGCCAGATCGAAATCTTCGCGGCCGATGTAAAGCGAAACGAGCGCGAGGCACTGCTTCGCCGCTTCGTTCAAATTCTTTTGCTTGATGCAGATGTCGCGAAGTTTCTCACGCAGGTCGATCGACCGCGGCGAGCGCTCGAGCGATTCGCGAAGCAGCGCGTACGCCTTCTCGGGCGAGCGGTATTTCACGAACAGATCGGCGTCCAAAAGCACCGACTCTATCGAAACCTCTGACATCGGAACGGCGGGCCTTTCAAGTACGGAGTTCATATCGGCGGGGATGAACAAAAATGTTCAACATCTAAAAATATCACAAAACCCATTCATTCGTCATCAGTATTATCGCGGCAAAAACGAAAAAGCCGCCCGTTTCCGGGCGGCCCGTTCAATTTGACCGAATTTCAACCTTAGAAATCGAACCGAACACCCAAGCGCACTCTGCGCGGAGCGATCGTTCGCGTAGGTGCGAGAAATCCATCGCACGACGTCTGCTGAGCCGGAGTCAACGGACCCGGCCCTCCGCACGCGCTTACATTTTCGAGATTGATGAAGTTGGACCCGAAGCTGTACACGGTAGCATTGAGAATATTAT
>JAICPV010000342.1 GCA_025929655.1 Pyrinomonadaceae bacterium | reverse complement strand
GACGAAGCATTTCCTAGCCCGCGATCGACTCCGACGCCAATCGGAGGTCCGGGACTCGCCGGACGCCCACCCCCGCCCCCCCGTACCCCCCCATTTTCCAATACATCGAAAGTGAGATCAAAGGCGATCACGAAAACCGCCGCCAAAACCGTGTAAACCTTGATCTTCATACTTCCCCCTTTTGAGAGCTCCATTTTACCAAAACCCTGCCTGTTCCGGTACTCTTTACAGACGATGGTGTTTCACACTTGCGACGGGACGCAACTTGTGCTACAGTTGTGCGACGCCTGATGTTGCGTTTAGATCTTCGAAAATTAACGAGGGTTTTATTAAGGACAATAGATCCAGGTTTTTTTAATTTTTCTGAAACATGATCAAAGGCGGACTTAAACGTTACCATCAAAGCGTTTGGGCGTCTAAAGGGCCAAGCGGACAAGTTGCGGACACCCGGCGGACAGTCGCCGGACAAGAAGTGGACAAAGCCAATTCTTGCTCATTTACCGATATCGCGCCGATATTGCATTCCGGCCCAATTTATCAAGCCGATCGCTTTGTACGCTCTTTCGAGTGCGTGGGAAATATTGTCACCGATAGCGGTGACACCGAGTACGCGTCCGCCGGCGGTCACTAGATCATTGTTGGCACCTATGGAGGTTCCGGCATGAAACACCGTCACGCCATCGAGCTTCGTCGCTTCGTCGAGCCCGTTGATAACGTCGCCCTTTCGAGGACTACCCGGGTAACCCTCAGCGGCAAGCACGACGGTTGCGGACGCTCCCGGCTTCCACCGAATTTCCATATCCGATAACGTCCCGTTGATCATAGCCTCGCAGATATCGACAAGATCGGTCTCGAGGCGGACAAGGATCGACTGCGTCTCAGGGTCGCCGAAGCGGACGTTATACTCGAGGACCCTGGGGCCGTCGGCTGTCATCATAAGCCCAAGAAAAAGAATGCCGCGAAACGGAAAGCCTTCATCTGCACAGCCGCGCAAAGTAGGAGCGATGACCGTCTCGATGATCTCATCTGTTTGTTCCGCCGAAAGGAGCGAATCGTCCGTGATCGTTCCCATGCCGCCTGTGTTCGGCCCCGTATCGCCTTCGCCGATACGTTTGTGATCGCGCGTGGGCGGCATCAATGCGAAGTTCTCACCGTCGCAGAACGCAAGAAGCGAGATTTCCCGCCCAACGAGACATTCTTCGAGCACGATCACGTCGGCCGCAGCGGTTCCGACGAGCGAAGACATCTCATTGATCGCTTGAATGGCCTTAACGCGATTCTCGGCTAATACGACTCCTTTGCCCGCCGCAAGTCCGTCTGCCTTCACCACGATTGGATGCGACGCGTCGCCGAGTGCGCCGCTATCGAGTTCGCGGATCGCAGATTCGGTCGAAACCGAGGTCAAGTACCTCGCCGTCGGAATGTTGTGGCGAACCATAAAATCCTTGGCGAACGCTTTGCTGGATTCGAGGTATGCGGCGGCTTTTGTCGGTCCGACGATACGCAAACCGCGCGACTGAAACTCATCGACAATACCGAGCGCAAGCGAGGTCTCACCGCCCACGAATGTGAGATCGATGTCGCTCGCGGAAGCGAAGACCGAAAGAGCGCGTATGTCATCAGAGGCGATCGGTACACACTCGGCAATTTCGGCGATGCCGGCGTTCCCCTGAGCGCAATAGATCTTCGAAACACGTTTGCTTTTGGAAAAGGTTGAGCAGATCGCGTGCTCGCGGCCGCCTGACCCGATCACAAAAATGTTCATAATTTACGGCCCGAAGAAAGCGAATGGCATTTTTGGGCTTGACACAAAATTCAGTTAGTTATAATTTCAGATAGCGTTCACCCTCGGCCCGGGCGGCCGGCTATCCGCGAAAATTTTAACTCCCATGAATTTACAATATGCGTTTGCGAATTTCGAGCGCCTGGTTTTCGGTAAAGGCTGAGAAGCTTTCCATTCTGAATCACAAACCTCATACGTTCTCGCAGCTAAACTCATTTTTAGGGAGGGTTTTGTAATGGCTGATCGAGAGATCGGTGTTCGAAAGCCTGATGCGGCGACAACTTTCGCGGCCGACGATGAGCTTTTCGACACCAGGATCCAATGTATCGATTGCTCGAAGGACTTTGTTTGGACCGTGGGCGAGCAGGCTTTCTACCGTGACAAAAAGCTCGAGAACCCGCCGAAACGCTGCAAAGATTGCAAGAAAGCAAAAAATGAACGCCTGGCGGCGATCGAAAATGCGCAACGCTCGGGCGTGAAACAACGCATCGAGGTAAAAGTTTCCTGTGCCCGCTGCAGCGAAGCTACGACCGTTCCCTTTTATCCGTCTCAGGGCCGCCCTGTATACTGCCGTTCTTGTTTTCTTGAATTGAACCCGTCGATCCTTAATGGGAACGGCAACGGCAATCACGCCGCGTAAGCTAACCACCGACGTGGACGCTCGGCCGCAGTTCCGGATCCTCTTCTGCCTGCCTGAGTATTTCACGCGTAACGGGCGCGGTGTCCCCTTCACCAAAAAGAATGTACCGTGCCAGGTACATGATCGGGTTTCCTTCGCTCCATCCAAAATACACGTGCGGAATCTTTCCGGTCGTGTCGCGCAAGTAAAGAAGCAGTGCGGCGATCGCATTCGGCACGGCGGGCGCTTCGGTTCGCAAGATCTTGTATCCGTCGATGTCGAAACCTCGAATGTATAGCCCGCCGGCAAATTCCGACGCATCGCCGACGTCGATCTCGTAAAAGAGGATCGGATCGGTGGACGGAATATGATTGTCGATCCTTTTTTCGTGCTCCTTAAAGCGGTATTCCGATACGTCTCCGGTCTCCCGGCGGTTCGTTACGATCCTTATCTCCTCCTCGGAGACCTCGGCGAGAAACTCCTTTGCCTTTTCGTCGAATTCGATCTTGTCGATGCGTATCTCGGTAGTTCTCAACGCTCGCGAGGTGAACGACGTTAGAATTATCGCAAAAATGAACAGCGACGCGATCTGGATGCCGCTCGGCTGCTCGATCATGTTCACGATCGTGGTGTAAACGAAAACGATGGTGATCAGCAAAAACACGATCCATGCTTTCTCGTTCCGTCGGCGGGCGGAGATGGTGACTGCGACTGCAGCGGAAGTCATCAGTGCAAGTACGCCTGTCGCATAAGCGCCGCCCTGGGCGGTCACATCTGCCTGAAAAAGTATCGTCACCAAAAAGCAAATGCCGGTGAACACCAACACGAGGGGCCGGGTGGCACGTGCCCAATCAGGCGCCATCCCGTAGCGAGGCAGATAACGAGGGACTATGTTCAAAAGGCCCGCCATCGCAGACGCCCCGGCAAACCAAAGGATCAGTATCGTGGATATGTCATAAGCTGTACCGAAACCAGCCCCCAAAAGTTCATGCGACAAATAGGAGATCGCTCGACCATATGCTTTTCCGCCTTCGCGTATCTCGGCGATGGGCACCAGCAACGTGGTAATGATGCTGCTGCCTATGAGATAGAAGCTCATGATCAACGCGGCACCGGTCAACAGCTTCTTACCATTGCGTATCCGGCCATCGAGATGTGCCTGCACGTCCGGAGCTGCGTCGGCTTTCACAAAAGTGGACAGGTGGATAGGTTCG
>JAICPV010000538.1 GCA_025929655.1 Pyrinomonadaceae bacterium | reverse complement strand
TGGCCGAAGGTGCGCTCGCCGACCTTTCCGGTAATAGAACCCTGCGAGTTAATGGCCATTTCAATGGTTCGCTCGAGACGGTTCGCTTCCGCCGGCGTCACGGGCATCTTGAAAAGTCCGCCCTTTTCACCTGCGGCAATCATCCCGTAACTCCCCTGCAGAACCTCCGGGAGGTCGCCGACGGGCGTGAACGGATCCGTCGCGTCGAAGATAAGGAGACGGCCGAGATCCGGGTGATCGACGACGGTTGGCCCCAGTGTTTCCGAAGACACCTTGATCGCGATGATGCAGTGATTGAATTGCCCCGGCGACGGCCATTCGATCCGTACGAATTCCGCGTCGCCGGAATAGATCGCAACCGGAAACGCTTCGATCTTCAGCGAGCGCAAAAGAGCACGCATCAGATTCGCTTTATCCTTGCAATCGCCGTATCCGCGGTTCAGGACCAAGTCGGAAGGCCGCGGCTTCATGCCATTTCCGTATCCGACGCCGATGTCTATCGAGATGTACTGCAAGTTCTGAACGAAAGTGCCGATCGCGCGGATCTTTTCGAACTCTGTCTTAGCGTTGGCCGTGATCTCCCGAGCTTTGATCGCAACGGCATCGTCAACGACGACCTGCGGGTCGAACAAACCAGTCGTCCAACGCGAAACCTCGGTCCAATTCGGAAAGATCTTGTTTGTGTCGCCTCCCGCAGCAGGGAAATAATTAACGGCAACCCGTGGAGCGACGTTTACGAATGACGGGCCCATCGTTTCCTTCGGAATAGCCGGCAGGCCGCGAAGCTCCCAAGTATAAACATTGCCCCGCACCGAGGGCGCAACCTCGGAACGATTGAAGGTAATGCTGGTCGCCGTCCATCCGTCCGGCACCTCCACGCTGTACCGTGAGATCAATGTCGGATGCTCGTCCTGAAAGATCCACTTGTCCTGGAAGAAAAGCGGACGGTCCTCCACCGTTGACGTAAAGCCGAACACAGAGCCCACCTCCGCGTCGCCTGAGGCATCGAGGATCTTGATTCTGCCTTCGTCGTAAATATCGTCGGGGTCCGAAATACGGTCTATCACATCCTTTTTACCGTAGCTTTTGACCGTCCCGCCGGGGGCGATCATCCAGCCTTCCATCTCGCGAACGGAATTGAATTTCGACAAATAGAAGGCTGCTCCGCCCGCTTCCCGACGGCCCTCGCGTGTTAGGACCTTTATCGCTGTGCGCTCGACCTTTACTTGTTTCCCCGAATTGTCCAGCGTGATCGCGGTTTCCCGGTGCAGCACAACCGCCGGGACCTTTGCGTCGTAGCTCGGGTGCGGAAGCGCCGCAGCCTGCTGCAGCCAGGCCGGCACCTTCTGAAACGCGAAAGCATCCTGCGCCCCGCTCAAAAAAACCAACAGAGCTACTGAAATGGCGAGAAGCGGGCCGGAAAAGGCAGTGATCAGGTATTTCATTTTTACTTTTGTCGCAACGTGATCGTATGCGAATCCGATTTGTGGAATGCATCAAACATGTTCTTTAGAGCCGGGAAAGACTGGGATGGAAACAGCACGATGTTTCCGCCACCGAAATGAAACTTTCGTTCGTAAAGCAAGGCTGCAGAGGCAGCTTCAGTCCTGTGTTTTATCGAATATGCGGCCGAGCCAATTCCTTGGCGGTCCGCAGTCGCGGCAGGCGTATCGGCATTATCAAGTTCGAATCCTTTCGGCAGCTCGATCTCGATATCATCTTTTTCGGACCAGGGAAATCGGAAATAGACGTCATATTTTCTTTCAGCACTCGCAAACAGCGAACGTTCGCCGTATTCGAAAAAGCCCGGCTGAACGAACAATCTCTTTCCGGTCTTCTGAGCATAGTTTGGTACACGAATGTCGAATTGATGCACAACCGGTTTCGAGATGTCGTCGAGGTTTTCTATGTTTATATTCGAGACCTCCGCCGAAGCTATCCGCTCCTTTATTTCTGCCTTCAGGTTTTCTA
>JAICPV010000129.1 GCA_025929655.1 Pyrinomonadaceae bacterium | reverse complement strand
TCGATACCGAGTCGGTCGGGGCGGGCCGCGACCGCCGGCTTCGCGTACGGCTTAAATAGTTTCTTTTGACACGATGGAGACAGGGTAGGCAGGATGAAAGAAAATCTTGCATACCCTGATTTTCGTTTATGGCGGACACGATAGTCGCACTTGCCACACCGACCGGCCGAAGCAGTATCGGTGTCGTTCGTTTGAGCGGACCCGAATCGGTTGCGATCGGATCGCGACTGACCGGCGGCGAGATACTTGAGCCGCGACGCGCGAGCTTGAGAGCTGTTTGTGATCCCGAATCCGGTGAAGAGATAGATGAGGCGATCGTTGTATGGTTCAAATCGCCGAATTCCTTTACCGGAGAAGATGTTGTAGAGATCGCTTGCCACGGTTCGCCTGTGGTGTTGCGACATGTGATAGATTTTTGCCTTCGTCTTGACGCTCGCTTGGTGGAGCCTGGTGAATTCTCGCTTCGCGCCCTTGCGAACGGACGAATGGACCTGGCCGAGGCGGAAGCGATCCGCGACCTCATCGATGCAAAAACCTTCGCTTCGGCTCGTCAGGCTGTTCGACAACTTCGTGGCGAGTTCTCGCACGAATTGCAACCGATAAAGGACAAGCTTTTGGATGTTATCGTCGTGCTCGAATCCGCGCTCGAATTCGTCGAGGACGATCTGCCTGAAACCCAAAACACATCGATACAAACCAAACTTTCGGCAATTCGAGCGAATATCCAAAGGATCGCCTCCACCTTTCAGGCGGGAAAGCTGATCAGAGAAGGCCTGCGTGTCGCTCTTGTCGGACGTCCGAATGTTGGGAAATCGAGCCTTTTTAACGCGCTTCTGGGCAGCGACCGAGCGATCGTGACCGAGATCGCCGGCACTACCCGCGACCAGATCCACGAGCGTCTTTTGGTCAACGATATTCCGATCTCCCTGATCGATACCGCAGGCATGCGCGAAACGTCGGACACCGTCGAGAGTATCGGTGTGGAACGCTCAAAGCGCGCGATGGCGGACGCGGATCTGGTCCTTGTTGTGCTCGATCTGTCCGAAGGTATTACGAGAGAGGACCGAGCGGTCCTCGAAAACGTCGCTCAACTCGAACATCTCGTGGTGCTGAATAAGACAGACAAAGTAAGCGACGAGATAATTGACGCCCTTCGATCTGAGTTCGTACAGCAAGGCCGTAGCACCGCCCAGGTCTCAGCCAAAACGGGGGACGGACTCGAGAACTTGAAGTCGATGATGATCGATCCATTCATTTCGGAGAATGTTTCATCGAACGGATTTCTAGTGACCGAGGCACGCCATTTCGACCTGTTGAACCGAGCAAGCTCAGAGATCGCACATTCAATCGAATTGCTCAAACAAGACCGCAGCGAAGAGATAGTCCTTGTCGGTCTTCACAACGCCTTACGATTCCTCGGTCAAATTACCGGAGAAACCACCACAGAAGATATGCTGACCCGTATATTCTCAACTTTCTGCATCGGAAAGTGATCTCGGGAAATTGGCGCTTTTTCGTTGTTTCATTTGAATGAAACTAGATCGAAACGCGTTATTACGCTGACAAAGCCATGCCAAGACAACACGAGCGATCCGGATATTTAGCCGAAACTGTCCTCGAATCGTCGTCAGGACGGCACCCTGCACGCATCAGCGACATAAGCGCCGGCGGGTGCTATATTGATTCCATAGTTGAAGTGAATGTGGGCGATGAGATCGCGTTCGATATCCTCGGTTTCGAGAACCAGGGTGTCAGATTTACCGGAACAGTCGCCTATCACTTTGCGGGAATGGGATTCGGGGTACAATATTCTAATCTTACGCAAGAACAACTGCAGTTTCTGAAGCAGTTCACCTAGGAAATCCGAGGATCAAAAAATGCCGATCAGCTCCGACGATCTCGACACCGCCGTCACATTGGAAAGCAGCAGAACAGGGATCGTGGAGGAGCCGCCTTTTCATATTCTCGTCCTCGGCGATTGGAGCGGCGACGGTGAAAAGCGTGATCTGGAGGATCGGCGGTTGATCGAGATCGATCGCGACGAGTTTGACCGTGTACTTGCAAATCTAAAGGTTCGAATCGAGCTCGGGTTCGATGACAGTACGATCCTGCCGTTGGAATTTGCGGAGCTCGATGACTTTCATCCCGACGCTATTTTCAGAAAAGTGTCGATGTTCTCGGAACTTCGAGATCTGCGGGAAAAGCTAAAAAACGAAGATACGTTTTATTCCGCCGCGCGCGACGTACGCGAACGATTCAATTTGAGACGCGAATCGGCCGCGCCTGACGCAGATATTGTCGAAGTCCCTGCGGACGATCTGCTCGGAGCGATACTTTCACAGCCCTCAGGCGGCGCTCCCGCTCCGAAACCACGAACTTCCAGCGATCTCGGCAATCTTATCAGCGATCTCGTGCGCCCTCATCTTGTTTCTGTCGACGAAGATGAGCAGTCGGCGATGCTACGTGCTGTCGACGAGGCTACGAGCGGTTTGATGCGAAAGATCTTGCACCACAAGAAATTTCAGGAGCTGGAAGCTGCCTGGCGGGGATTGTATTTTCTCGTTCGCCGAACCGAAACTTCCTCTGATCTAAAGATCTTCATTCTCGATATTTCTAAAAACGAACTTGCCGCCGACCTAAAATCTGCAGGGAATTTGGAAGAAACGGTCCTGTATCGTCTTCTGGTTAAAGACGCTTATGAGGGTGATCCTTGGGCAGTCGTCGTCGGAAATTATGGCTTCCTGCCCGATGTCGACAATATAGCCACGCTGATGAGGGTTTCTAAGGTCTCGTCCGTCGCGAAGGCGCCTTTTATTTCCCATATGCGTCCGGATATACTTGGGGTCCATTCGCTTTTCGAAAAGAGCGACGTTCGCGATTGGCAATTATCGACCGATTCAGACGCCGGCAAACTATGGGCAGCGCTCCGCGATCAAACCGACTCAGCATATCTGGGAATGACCATTCCGCGTTTCCTCGCACGCCTTCCATACGGTGCGGACACGGAACCGCTTGAGACCTTCAATTTCGAAGAGTTTGCCGAGGCGCCGGTCCACGATGAATACTGCTGGTCGAATACTGTGTTTATTGCGACGCAGCTTCTTGGCGAAAGCTTCAGTGCATACGGATGGGAGATGGGCCGCGCCCTGAAGCAGGATGTTGAAGATCTGCCTGTTCATATTTATAAAGACGGTACTGAGACTGTCTATAAACCCTGCGGTGAAGTTCTGTTGACCGAGGATGCTTGCAATAAGCTAATGAACCATGGTTTGATGCCGCTTGTCTCCTTCAAGAATACCGACCGGGTAAAGCTGGCACGCTTCCAATCGATCGCCGACACGAAATTGAAAGGGAGATGGACCTAGTACTATTGGCAAACACTTTCAGTTCCAATACAATCTAAGGTTCGGCAAATGGCGGCAGGGCCGCTATTTTTGTTTGATTTTGTGATGTTCGACGAGAGTTTCGATGTAATTGTTATCGGTGCGGGACATGCCGGCTGTGAGGCCGCTTGTGCGTCGGCCCGACTTGGCGCTGAAACCGCGCTCGTAACTATCAATCTGGATCTGATCGGGCAAATGTCGTGTAATCCAGCGGTCGGTGGGATTGCCAAAGGCCATGTGGTCCGAGAGATCGACGCTCTCGGCGGGATAATGGGGCGAGTAATCGACCGGGCGGGGATACAGTTTCGTCTCTTAAACCGATCTCGGGGTCCGGCAGTCCAATCGCCCCGAGCGCAAGCCGACCGCAGCTTGTACCGCATTGAAATGCGTCGGGTCCTGGAAGCAACAGCGGATCTGCATTTGCGACAGGGCGTTGTAATAGATCTAATTTTTGAAAATAATAAAGTAATCGGCGTCGAATTGGAGGATACGCGGCGGTTTGGTGCTAAAGCGGTCGTGGTCGCAACGGGTACCTTTTTGAACGGGACCATTCACACCGGTAGACGCACCTTTTCGGCGGGCCGAGCCGGTGAACCGGCTTCGATAGAACTGGCGGAAGCCCTTAAGAATCATGGGTTTCCGGTAGGCCGGTTGAAGACCGGGACGCCGCCGCGGCTCGATGGCCGCACGGTCGACTGGGACGCTTTCGAGTCGCAGCCTGCGGACGAAAAGCCGGTGGCATTTTCTTTCGCGACGGAGAAGATCGAGCAGCCGCAAATACAGTGTTTCATTGGATATACAAATGATAGCGTTCATCAGGCTATACGAGATAACCTTCATCAATCCCCTTTGTATTCCGGTAAGATAAAGGGTATCGGGCCACGGTACTGCCCATCGATCGAGGACAAAGTTGTCAAATTTGCCGATAAGAGTCGACACCAATTGTTTTTGGAGCCGGAGGGCCATAACACCCATGAAGTATATCTGAACGGTTTTTCGACTTCCCTGCCATCCGCTTTGCAGTTGGAATTGTTGCGAATGATCCCGGGATTTGAGCAGGTACAGATCATACGGCCCGGATATGCGATCGAATATGACTTCGTCGACCCAAGAGAGTTGAGCCGGACTATGGAGTCGACGAGGATGAGCGGGCTGTTTCTTGCCGGCCAGATCAACGGTACGACTGGATATGAAGAAGCAGCATGTCAAGGTTTGCTGGCCGGGATCAATGCGGCTTTTGCTGTTCAAAGCAGAAAGCCTTTTGTTTTGGAGCGCAGTGATGCGTATATTGGCGTGCTTGCCGACGATTTGATCCGGCATGGGGTCGACGAACCTTATCGACTGTTTACTTCACGCGCCGAAGCACGGCTTACGCTTCGGCATGACAATGCGGACCGGAGGCTTTCTCCGCGGGGGCGTGAAGCGGGCCTTGTGGGGGATTTGGACTGGGACCGTTTCAATCAAAAACGCGACCGTCTCGCCAGATTGAGGAATGCATTGGACAGTAACCGTTTTACAAGGTCTTCAGTAGAATATGCCGCCGCTTCGACCTTGCTCGGATCGGATCTTGGTGATGCTTTTAGCCTATCGCAGTTTGCGATGAGGCAAGGGGTTAATGCGGATATCGTATTTCGGATGTTACCTAGTAATATTCGGAACGAAATCAGTGATTCCGATCTCGCTACAGTCCTGGCTGATTCGCTTTATTCCGGATATATAGAGAAGCAAAAACTGGCCACGGAACGGGTAAACCATCATGACGCCCTAAAAGTTCCGGAGGGTTTTGACTTCGCATCTTTGAGCGGACTTTCTCACGAAATGATCGAAAGGCTAGTACGGGCCCGGCCGCGTGATTTCGGTCAAATCCGAGGCATTTCAGGGTTGACCCCTGCGGCCCTGTCAACAGTTTTGGTACATCTGTCTTCTTTCCGGGCCCAGTCAGGAACCACTATTTAACGAGTGGAACGTTCCACATTCCCCGCTTAATGTGGAACATTCCACATTTAGAGATCGCTACGGTCTGTGATAACTTAGAACGTTCGTTCATGGGCAAAATCCTAGCAATAGCCAATCAAAAAGGCGGCGTCGGTAAGACGACAACTGCTATTAACCTCGCCGCAGCGATCGCGAAGTCGGGCCGAAAGGTTTTATTAGTCGACGCGGATCCACAAGGAAATGCCACCTCCGGCTCTGGAGTCTCAAAAACGATCAATCAAAAAACTCTCTACCACGCAATGGTTTCCGGTGAATCTATAAGGGAGCTTGTCATCCCAACGGAAATCGAGCTCCTTTGGGTGCTGCCATCGGACAAAAATCTAGCGGGCGTCGAGATCGAATTTGCTGAAACTACCGATCGCGGGAGAATATTGAAAAGGATCCTGGATCCCATCCGTGATTTCTTTCACTATATTATTATTGATTGCCCCCCGTCTCTTGGCATTCTAACGGTCAACGGCCTGACGGCTGCCGATTCTCTTTTGGTACCGATCCAATGTGAATACTTCGCTTTGGAAGGTGTTACCGAGCTTTTCGAGACATTGGCGCGATTAAAACGTGAACTGAACCCGGGTTTGGCGATCGAGGGACTTTTACTTACGATGTACGACGAGCGAACAAACCTGTCGGCTGCGGTCGCAAAAGATCTACGGGATTTTTACGGCCCGCAAGTATTAGAGACGGTGATTCCAAGGAATGTCACGCTTGCAGAAGCCCCGAGTTTCGGTAAATCTGTATTGTCCTACGATCCTAGATCGCGAGGTGCCTTAAGCTATATTGAACTTGCAAAGGAGATATTGAATCATGGCTAAACAAGCTTTAGGCCGCGGACTAAGTGCTTTGCTGGGAGAGAATACGGCACTCGAAACCTCCCCGTTGCCTTCGGAAATCGATATCGATCTTATCGAGCCAAATCCTGAGCAGCCGCGCACTCGATTTGCCGTTGAGGCGCTCGACCAGCTTGCAAAATCAATCCAGGCGAACGGTATCGTTCAGCCGATAGTAGTTCGCCGAAGCGGCAAAAAATATCAAATTGTTGCCGGAGAAAGGCGTTGGCGGGCGGCGCAGCGGGCCGGCTTGAAAAAAGTGCCGGTAACGTACCGAGAAGTGGCGGATGAAAAACTGTTGGAATTGGCCCTAATCGAAAATATTCAACGGCAGGAACTGAATCCCATCGAGGAAGCACAAGCGTATCGTAAACTTATTGACACTATCGGGTATACGCAGGAACAGCTCTCCGAAAGAGTGGGCCGGGAACGTACCCTGATCGCAAC
>JAICPV010000394.1 GCA_025929655.1 Pyrinomonadaceae bacterium | reverse complement strand
GGCAAGGTCGCCGCGACCGGAAAGATCAGTGAGCTGCTCGATTCGCAAGATGGCCTCGAGCCATTCGAGGTGCTGGTCAAAGGGGTTTCCGTTGATCAATTGAAGCAGGGTTTGGGTCAACCAAACGGTCTCGCGATCGACGAAGCTTCGGGTTTTGTTGTTCTCCGCGTACCCGGCGAACCGGCAATTGATACGGCGCTCGCCGCCGCAAGAAGCTGTGGGGGAAAGATCGTTTCTATCAATCCGGTGCGCCGCTCGCTTGAAGATTATTTTGTCGAATAGATCCAACAGACCGGTTTCCCGTATGTCCCTTTCAGACAAACCGCTATTGAAGCACGAGCTCAGTCTTACATTCAATTCCGACACAAGGTCATGGGTCGGCGCGGCCGCGTTCGTGCTTGTTTTTAGCACGGTCGAGGCGCTTTATTCTCAAGACGGGATGTTATCGGCATTCGCTTCAATCGCAGGCACCGACGATATCCTTTTTCGGGGCGTTTATCTTTTTTACATCGTTTCGGCGCTCTATCTCTTTTTCGGTTACGTTCTGACAGCAATAAACGGAAACTTGCCGGTAAAGATCATCTTGGTCGGTTTTTTTGGCTTTGCGTGCCTTACCGAATACAGTTATCTGCACGCCGTCGGCCGATTTACGACTTACGCTGATGTGATAGCGGCGATCTCCGCCACTTCTGAACAGCGGGCCGATTCTCTGTTCGCGTTCGTGAATCCGATCGGCCTCGTCCCGGCGCTGGCCCTCGTCGCGGCGTCCATGATATTCGGCGCTCCTAAAGAACGTCGTTCCGGAGTAAAACCGGCGGTCTTTCTTTCGCTGGCGTGTGCCGCGTTCTTTTTTCACCTAACATTCGTCGATCGAAACCTGTTCGATCGGCAGTTTCGTGTAAATTCGTTTATTGCCTTTGGGGAGACGATCGCGGATCTCGCGCTTTACACTCCGCTTGAAACGATCGACCCGGTCAGGAGAATGAACGTACCGGCCGTTCCCGACGCGCCTCCGCCTTCGAATAACGTCGTCCTGATCTTCGACGAATCGCTACGAGGCGATCATCTCAGCCTTAACGGTTATCAGCGAAAGACAACGCCGTACCTCGAAGAGCTGGAGCGATCCGGCCGACTTGCGAACTGGGGCGTCGCGGTTTCCTCCTCTACATCCAGTCATCCGTCATACAACGCGTTCATCACCGGAGCGACACCCGATGAGATCGCGCGAATGAACACCGACGAGATCAATTCGCTCCCGACGATCTTTCAGTTCGCAAAGGCTGCCGGATACCGAACGTGGCTCGTCGACGGCCAGATGATGGAATATTGGGGCGGCGTTGCTGACGATCTGAATTACATCGACGAATATCTCTCGCTCGCCGAGATCGATAATCCTCTTCGAGTCGAAGACTGGCAGCGTCGCGGGGCCCCAACCACCGACGAAAACTATCGGACCGACGGGATGAAACAGTGGGACATCGACGTTAAGATCGCCAGGATCGTGCGCGACGTCTATCGCTCTTCAACAGGGAATTTCATTTTTGTTTACAAGCGTGGCGTTCACTTCCCCTACGAGAAGAATTATCCGGACGACCAGGCAGCGTGGCGGCCGATCTACCGTTTTCGCGAGCAATACGAGGTACCCGGTGCGGATAACCATCAGGGAATAGTTAATTCTTACGACAATGCATTGCGGTTTGGGACGGATAGGTTCTTTCGGGAACTCGGTGCCGATTTTTTACAATTGCCAAATCAAACGGTGGTGCTATATACGAGCGACCACGGCGAATCGTTCTACGTGAACGGACGCGCTGGCCATGGCGGGGATTCCCCCGGCGAAGCCGCGGTTCCACTTTTCGTCCTCGGAATTGAAGATCTGAAGTCTGGGCCGAAATGCAATGCGTCGCATCACAACATGTTCGCGGCAATGCTGGATCTGATGAGTTATCCTGAGGTTTTACGGCCGCGAAACTATACGCCGTCGTTTCTACAATGCGGGCCTGAATTCGGTTCGCCCAGGGCTTTTAATACGCCCACAGGAAAGAAGGTCGCATTTGAATGAGCTATTTTGCGACCCGGACAGCTGAAACTACCCATCGAATATTCGCCCGATCGTCCTCTTTCTTGAACCCCTCGATGCTCAGGGTGATCGGGATCGTTTCGCCCGGCCCTAACGAAGGCTGCTGTGTCGGAACCACAAGTACTTTCTTTTCCTTCACCACCTGATTGAACTGGTCGATCACGGAAACATTTACTTCTAGTCCGTTGATCAGTTTGTCCCCGCGGTACTTGACCCTGCCGACGATAAACATAGAGATCGATCCGAAGGCGTTCGGCGATTCGACCGTCTTGTCGCTCGTGGAAATGATAATGTCACGCGAGAGCTGTTCAAAGCCCGGGTCCCCCGGGCGAAGCGATCCCTCTAATATCGCCGCAGCCTGATCTTCCATCGAGGGCCGACGCGACGCGATAAAAACCAGCGCGCCGATGATCAGGATCCCGACGATCGCGCCGATGACGTAGCCCGTGTAATTCGTTTCCTTCTTTGCCGGTTCGTTGAGAAAAGTTTCCATATCGCTACACAATTAGATGTAGTTTCACACGGCGAGTTCCCTTAGGTTATCATTTCGCCAGACCGCGCGAAATGTCCGACACCTCACCGCCAGAAGCAAAACGCTACGTCGAAGTTGCCCTTCCGGTGCCGCTGAGAAAGCTGTTCACTTATCGTCTCCCGGTGGGATTTGCCGGCGTTGCAAAGATCGGAGCGCGCGTTTCGGTGCCCTTTGGAAGGCAGAAACTTGTCGGTTACATCGTCAATTTCCGAGAGGGGATCGATCCGGAAACACATCTCCGCGATACGGATATAAAGGACATAGCCGAGCTTCTCGACGAAGACCCTCTGCTTTCCGAAGAGATCATTCAGCTCACAAAATGGGCCGCGGACTACTATGCCACGTCATGGGGCGAGATGCTGAAGGCTTCGCTTCCGGCCGGGATAAGCTCTTCGACAAGAGTACGGCCTAAACGAAGAAAGTCGATCCGTTTATTACATTTTGATGAAAATTCGGAAATGTTCGAAAAGCTTAGCGACCAGCATCGCCGTAT
>JAICPV010000224.1 GCA_025929655.1 Pyrinomonadaceae bacterium | reverse complement strand
GCACCGATGATCTTGAATTTGATGCCGTCCTTGAACGTCCCCTCAGCTCCGATCGGCAAAACAAAACTTGTATCGGCCTGCGTTGGCGTGAGTGCCTTCAGGTAAGTGAGATTCCCCTGGTTAACGTCGAGGAGCGAATCGCAATTCGGGCAAGTAACGCGTTCCGTTTTGTCGGGTGCGTTCAGTGCCAACGGTCCGCCGCAGTTGGGGCAGCCCATCGCCGCCGTCGTAACGCGTCGCGCCTGGCGCTCTGCCGGACGGGCGTCGGCAAGACCAATGTCAGAGAGCGTGACCTGCTGGCCGATAAAGGTCCAAGGCGGGTCCATGCTGTAATCGATGGTGCCGAATGCGCCGTCGCGGCCGGTCAAGTCGGCGTACTCGCTTTGCTCGTTCGGGGTAAGCCTGTACGGGATCTCACCGTCCGCTGCGACCGCTGTGGCGACGCCCTTCTCAACGACCATCAACGGCGCCGGACTGGGGATCTCACCGACCGTTTGCCCGACCTGCAACTGATCTAAAGGCGGCAGCGAAACACCTTGCGGCAGCGGCTGGTAGAATGTCAGGTAAAAATTACCCTGTGCCTCCGCGAGCCAGCCGACCCAGCCGTTCGAGAACGTCGCGTACCATTCGTCCCAGTAGCCGCCGAGCTCGTGCCGGAGCTGCGCGCGGCCGGTCAATTCAAATCGAGCGCCCTTGAACTCCCCCTTCAAACCTATCTTCAAAGGCGACTGCGATTCGGCTATCTCCGCGACCTTTCCGAGATCCTGGAGACCCCGGTCGGTCCGCGCGATCGCCGAACGGCAGTACGGGCAGACAAGTACGATCGTGGAGCCGGCCTTGAATTCGACCGGAGCGGCGCACGATGGACAGTTGGCCTGGAGAACGCTCAAGCATCACCCCCGGCCATTTTAGATTTTGGATTTTGGATTTTGGATTGGGAGCTGCCCTCGCCGCGCGTGACGATCGTGATCTTTACGCTGGATGCCGCGAGCACTGTCTTTAGATTCGTTTCCCAATCCCACGCCGGTCTTGTCCGGCAGCAGTATAGATTGAACGTCGCTGTGCCGTGTTCAGGATAGGTGTGACACGCGAGGTGCGATTCTGTCAGTGCGACCAAACCGGTGACACCGCCTTCGCCCGGGAATTTGTGCCAGACCGAATCGAGCGCCTTTAATCCGAGATCGGCGATTACCTGATCGAAAAGCCGGCGCATCAGCGCTTCATCGCGCAAACTCGCCGGGCTGCAGCCCTCGGCTTCGACCAGCCATTCCGTTCCTACGATCATCGATTAATTAAACGACACGAAAATAGAAAAGTTGTACGCTCGATTTGAGAACCTATAATAGGTGAAGTATGTCGAACAAAACTATAGCGAAAAATGTAGTGCTTGTCATTTTGTTCGCGATCGCATGCGGAGTCGCCTCATCGTGCTCGCATGCATCCCCGAGCGGCAGGTATGCCGTTAATTCCTCCGAGCTTTCGCCCGATTACGACAAGCCGGTCCAAGTCGGTCGGATCGAATCAGTCGAGATAACGGAGAGCAGCGGCATTGCACCGTCGTTTTGCCAATCGGATGTCTTCTGGACGCACAACGACTCGGGCGATGACGCTTTCATTTTCGCGATCAACTTAAAAGGAAAGCACCTCGGTACGTGGCGCGTTGAGAATGCTCGCAACGAGGACTGGGAGGATTTGGCGTCCTTCAAAGACGCGACGGGAACCTGCTATCTCTATATCGGCGACATCGGAAATAACAAACGTGATCGTTCGCAATTGAGAGTTTACCGTGTGAAGGAGCCGGTCGTTACTGGGGACGCGGCTTCATCGAGAAAGAAAAACCCGCTCAAGACTGAGCCGGCTGAAAGTCTTGTCTTTAAGTATCCGGACACGCCGCGCGACGCCGAGACGTTGATGGCACAGCCGCAAACTGGTGACGTCTACGTATTATCGAAGCGTATCGACGGCCCGTCGGGTGTCTATAAGATCAAACCGCAGTTCGGCTCGCAATCGGTGGTGCAGGCGGAACGCGTCGCCGAACTTTCATTGCCGGCCGTGCCTAATGGACTTCTTACCGGAGGCGCGATCTCGCCCGACGGAAAGCGCGTGGTCGTGTGCGATTACTCGTCCGCCTACGAACTAGTTCTCGGAGGTGCCGCAAAGTTTGACGACATATGGAAACAGCGGCCCATACCTGTCGATCTCGGAGACCGTCGACAGGGTGAAGCTGTGACCTTCAGCGTAGATGGCCGATCGCTGATCGCGACGAGCGAGCGAAAGAACTCGCCCGTCATCGAGGTTAAAAGCAAATAGAACATAGGCCCGCCGATTCATCTCTGGATACGAGTGAAAAAAGAAGCCGACGTGCAAACACGCCGGCTTCGAACGTTTGTAGCGGTTACGTAGTTGGTTATTGCAAGATCGTGAACTTACCCTTGTTTTCTACTACCTGACCGCCGACGCGGTCTTTGGTAATGACCTTTATCTCATACTCGCCCAGCGGCATCGCATCGGTCGGAAGCAAACGCGCCAATGTCAGGCGCTGTCCGGAATCGCTTAGGCCACTCCAGTCCTCGGGCTGCCGCAGGATCTCCTTGCCGTCCTTCGACAGAACGTATTCCACATCCACCGCCGGGCGAAGCGTCGTCTGATCGATGCCGGCATTGTAAACCTGCAGATAGATACCGACTTCCTGCCCCTTCTTGTACTCGCCCGCGAGATTCGGGACCACCTTCGCATTGCCAATGACGAACTGCCCGCCGATATCCGACTCGGTCGTACTTCGAAGCCTCGAGGCAAGAACCAGCGACGACGTCGAAAGCTTTTTCTCGTCGTAACGCGGAACGGTAAAGCCGATGTTCCTGATCCCGCGGTTACCGGTACCGACGTCGCGAACGACGACGTCCACTTTGTAGGTTCCCGGAGTCAAGGCAACGGCCTTCTGGTAAACAGATTTCTTATCGCGAAGATCGGCAAGTTCACTGGTCGTCGCACTCGTCGTTACGGAATCTTCGAAAATTCCCGAGCGTTTTCCGGATACCGCCGTGATGCGTCCGAAGATGTTCATCTTAGCCTGCTTCAATCCGCCGAGCTCATCAAACTGCAACTGCTTGTTGTCCGTCTGCACCGTAAACGCGGCTATTACACGATCGTCCGACTGGCGGAAGAAATCGATGCGGAGATCAAATTCGAGTGGGTTATTATCCAGGATTCCCGAATCACCGCCCGCAATGCCCATCAGATCGCCAAACCTGACTGACGGCGGACGCTGAAGGCTCGTGATTATTTCCATGCGGCGGAACGGCGAATCCTGTTCCCGCTGGAAGTGGTTTTGGTTGATACCGGCAATTCGGTCAGCCTTGCTCGACAGGCCGAGCTGCTCGGCAGTCGTTAGGCCCGAATTTGGCGTGTACTTGAGCGCGTCCTTTTCGTGAGCATCCCGCGCGATCCGGTACTCTCCGGAACCGGTCGGGTCGACAAACTCGATCTCGATACCGTCACCGACCCCGTCAAGATGCCGGTAGAACCAGATCTCGAACGGATAGGTCGACGTCGACCCGCCGCCCTCATAGCTAGGACGGTCATATGCGCCGCCGCTCGGATGAGATTCGATCGAGTCCGGCTTGCCCCATGCGATATAAATGCGGCCGCGGTCGGTTTTCCAGCCGGGTATACCCGACGAATAATGCTCGTTCGCATACGCAATGCGTTCGTAATATTCCTCGCGATATTCGTTTTCTTCAGTGTCCGGATTCGGATCGCGGCGTCGCCAGAAGTTCTCGATAAAGTTCTCGCGCTCTTCGTCGGTTGTAAGCGCCTGAAACGCACGACGCTCATCCTTGGTGATGATGTAAGCGACGTCGGTAGTCAGCCAGCGTTTGTAGGCCTCCTTCAGCTCCGGTTTTACGTTGCGCGGATTTGTGGTCGGGTCAACGCTGGGCTTGTCTTTATCGTTCTTTGTGGGCTGCGAGAACGCCGTCGACATTCCGAAACCGAGTACGAGAATTGTCAGTGCAAAATTCCTGATAAATTTCACTGTTGACATAGATGTAAAACTCCTTAACTTTCAAGGCCGCTGTGGGGGGCGAATTGATCGAATCCTAAATTTGAGCTTTAAAGATTTTAGACAGATATCCTTAATTGTTCAAGATGCTCCAAAGAAGGAGGGAGGTTGCTCAGGCCGTCGCGATTGCAGCGTCCGATCGACGTTTCCGTCCGAAAAACCAGGCTATACCGATCGAAACGACGTAAAGCACCATCATGGGTGCAGCAAAGAGCATCATGTTCGGGATATCTCCCGTGGGTGAGACGAGGGCCGCGACGATGAGGATTATCACGATGGCAAGCTTCCAACTCCGCAGGAGGAACCCGGCCGATATAACCCCTATCCTTGACAGGACATAGGTTACCGCGGGCATCTGGAAGATCACACCCATCGCCAGCATGATGATCGTTATGAAGTCGAAATAGTCGCTTGCGCGGAGCAGGAGCCGAAAATCTTCGCCGAGACCGAGAAGATACCGGACCGCGGGCGGAAACAATATGTAATAAGCAAACGCTGCGCCGACGACAAATGAGACAGAGGAGAGGGCGATGAACGGCGTGACGTAAGCCCGTTCGTGTTTGTAGAGCGCGGGGGATATGAAGCCCCAGACCTGCAAAAGGAGAAGCGGTACCGAAAGCGCTATCGCGGCGTAGAGTGAGACGGTGACATAGAGTGTGAAGGATTCGGGCGCAGTTGTAACGATCAACCTCTCGTCCGCGGTAGGTTCCTGCTCGGCACCGCCCGCGAGGTCTACCGGAAGGCGAACGCCCTGCGGTATCACCCCGTTGTTCGTCACGATGGGCTCGGCGGTGAACACACCGGGCACACCCTCGAAATCCTTGCCGACTAGCAACTCCCCGTCCAGCACCGCCCGCCCATG
>JAICPV010000199.1 GCA_025929655.1 Pyrinomonadaceae bacterium | reverse complement strand
ACCTGAAAGGGTACCGCATTCTTCCTTCCGCTCAACATCCTGCTCGATCAAAACTCGCACGGTATATTTCTCCGGGATGGCCTTCACTCCCCATCCGACCGCAAGACCGTCATTTTCCGTGTTGTAGTACATCATGCAGTTCTTGTCGTTCTTGTCGTGATCGGTCGGGGTCCCCTTAGCGTGCGAACCGAAAAGGCAGTGAGAGATCTCATGTGTGACGTAGTAAGTCTCGGAATACTTTTCGCTGCCGACGCGGTCCAGCAGTACAACACCATAATCCATTCCGACCGCAATACTTTTGTCGATCTTTATCGATTTTTGTTCGGCACCGCTAGCTCGAAAGACGTCATCGGGGAGAAGCTTGGAGAAGTCCGGCTCGGGAAAGTAACCTGCCCGCAGAATAAGGAGGCCGTAACCGAGGTTCAGAGAACTGATAGACTCTCGCAACTTCCGAGCAACCGGCACAACCAATGTGTATGTCGGCCAGCCGTAGGTTATTGCATTAAAATAAGTCGAATAATTGTTGAACCGGGCGAGTGGGTCCGACGGTATACCTTTTTCGTTCAACGTTTTCGCAGTTTCCCAGTCCTTTAGGGGTAAATACGGCAGCGGGTACATGGCTGCCGGGTTAAATACCTCGGACCCTGCGCGAAGCTGAAACTCCTTTTTATTATTGTCGGGCGCCCCGGGATCGCTGATAAAAGTGTGCGCAATATCTTGGCGATCGGGTGCGGGAAGCAGCTTACCGATCTGCACAGGCGCATCAGTAGGCGGGACCAAAATGATATGGGCAGCTCTGAAATTGTCGATCACGGGATACCAATTTATCTCTTGATAATTGACGCTGTCCCAATGCAACTCTCTCAGGATGTGATGGCGGCGCCAATTGGTGATGGTCCCGGTCCTGGCGTTTAGAGGATAAGGCGGCTTTTCGGGTGCTGGGTCATCGAACGCATGTTCAAGGCCCTTAAGCTTAAGATGCTCTTGCTTCACCGCATCGCTATTCGAATATCCGGCAAGTACGATCCGCGCCTGGATCGTATAATTGTCGCCCCCGATGTATGAACCTTTGAACTGAATTGGGGCGCAGCCGATAAAGGTCCGATCTTTTGGCGCGCTCTCGACCTTTTCGAAGAAACCGGACATATCTCCGCCGTCGCTGGGCCTCCAGCCGCCCGCTGAAACCGGACAGTTATCGAGGGCGTTGAACTCGTCGCCAAATTGGCCCGCTAGTTTCTTATGTGTTTCACCAATAAACTCTCTTGCACGCGTTTTTAAATTCGGTGGAAGTTGGGCCTTAGCTTCCGTTGGAACACAAGTGAGGTCTTCCGGAGGATCGAAGGCCATCCAATCCATTTCCACAACCCCTACTGCCTCAGGCGAATCGACACCGGGTTTGGTCGCGTCCGCATCCTCGCGAGCAACAAGAAGCACGCGAGCTTTTAGCGGCCAACAGAATCGATTCAGGAATTCGAGGTCGTATTCAGCATTCGCGTTATTCCTCGCAAAATCTTTATTGATGTAGTAAAGGTCGTGGTCGATGATCACCCGGCTCTTCGCGTTCTGATCGAGGAAGACTTTTGGCTCCTCCACGACATCCTTGCGGGGTTTTTCGTTGGCCTTGAGCCGCGTCAAAAGGTCGATACCAGCAGGTGTTGTGCCGCCCGCGCAAAGATTATCCAGTGTCCCGTACTTCGATTCCCATGGCTGGCGCCAGCCCCAAATGCAAGTACCCGGTGTAATGTCCCGAGTTGGGAAATCGACGATCTTCGGCAAGTTCGGGTGCGCCAACGTGTAGCGAAAAAGAGCTCGAAGGATAGAATTCGTTCCGGGTGATTTGGACAACGGGCCTGCGAGATACCCAAGTTCGTTCAATTTGTACTGTATCCAGAATCGCTGTTGCTCGGGAGTGGTTGCGTCCGTGAATTGGTCGGATGCGAGTCCGGTAACCGACAAATAGACATCTTTCCAACTGACTGGTTCAAATTTGATCTCGCGATAGAGGACACGCGTTATTTTGTCCTCGGTCGACACATGCTGATGCTGCAGCGATATTTTTAGATCACCGAGGACCGGACTTGGCAGTGTTGATTCGAGTAGCCCCGATTTACAGTTCGGAACACCGTTCCATTTCAACTTCTTACCACGGCCATCTTCCTTTTCCGCGTCGGTTAGGTCCCGCTCGAAAATTATCGGTGGATCGTGCGCTCCGCACCAGACGCGAAGCTTGACCTGCTCGGTCTCGAAACCCTTGATCGAATATGTGATCTGAAGGTCGTTTTCAGAACCGTCACGCGTTGGCACAAAGTGGTGATCCACCTCTACCAGTTTCAGCAAGCGAACCAAGTTAGCGGCGTTGCCGTTCGTATGTCCATGAACCGTCCGCTCCACTCGAAGACTGACTCGCCTTCGCGTTGGTGCTTCGCTTTTCCAGCCGCCTTGTTCCGCTTTATGGTCGATCATTAGAGTGTTTTCTTATACAAGATCGTGTTTTTGCCTTAGCTGATCTCTTGTCGATTGATCTAACTCACCTGAAATTTTGAGGCCGCAGTGCTCCTGGTATTCACGCAATGCTTCCTTGAATTCCGCATCGATGTTGTTATCGAGCGGTCCGTCGTAAAAGCCCAGATTGCTCAGCCGATGTTTGACGCCGGACGTTTCGTCGGCGGGATTTAAGTGGCCAAGCTGCAACTGGTATTCGGTGGCGTTCTCGCCGTCCAGGAGCTCGAGAGTGCCGGTCTTCGAATTTGGCGGTATGGACACTGTTACAAATCCGCGGCTGTCCGTGCGGTCTCCCGGTTTCGACAATTGCTTGCCGTCGACGATCAGTGTGAACGGAAGACCGGACTGGGGCTTATCGTCCTTAAGGAATTGAATGCGCAGCTGTGCGGGGGCATTTTTCAAACGAAACTTATGGACGCTGTTCGTCGGTTCTGAAACTTCCTTTGGTCGTTTGTCGGGAATGTGGACTAGGTCGCCGGGCATCAACGCATTCTCATTCTTTCTAAGGTTCTTTAAATCGGCGTTGTTCGCGTGATCCCATATTGTGTCCGGGAAGAATCCCTTCTCGAACGCGATACTTGAAATGCAATCTCCCTGCTTTACCTGGTAGTTTTCAGCCATACGAGTTACTTACTCCCACGCGTCCTTGTCCAGGTCGGGGAATGTTATCCTGCAGTTCCCGGGTTCGATCTGGTAGAGGCCCGCCTGGCCGTGTTCATTCAAGCTGCCCTCAACGGGCTGCCCTCCCGGAGGAGTAATACGGTATTTCACTCCGGGCACCGGTTTTCCATCCATATCAACGAGTATTATCTCGACCCATGCCTTTTTCTCCTTTTTCTTTTCGGCCGGTTGTCGTGCCCCGATCGTCTGCAGGACGCGCTGGGTCATTTCGAAGGACTTTTTTACCTCGACGGGCGCGGTCTCAGTCTCGGACTTCAGATTCTTGAAAGGGCATTCCGCCACGGGCCCCGAAGCGATCGGCGGGAAGCTGCTTTGCGTTTGCTTTATTTTGTCGGAGGTCGTTTCCGGCATGTCTATCTATTTTTCGCGGTCGATCTTTACGGTGTTCACGTCCATGTCCCGGTCGGCCGCGGACACCTGCGGCTGCACGTCGACCGTTTCCTTCGGCTTCTTAGCGAGCCTCGCCAGCGTTTTGCCCGTGACGGTTTTTGCCATCGGGTCGCTTGCCTTTGAGCTTTCCGGAGCAGCCGCGGTTTCATCTGCGGTTGCGCTTTCCGTTTCCGACTCATCCGGCAGGATCCATGCCTGCGGATCGTAATCACTCCTGATCGTTTCCCAGTTCTTTTCTGACAGCACGTTCGCGATCTCATCGACGCGGTCGTCGGGCGTCTTCTCCTCGTCGGTGAGGAGTACCTCGCAAATACGATTTTTGTCGAAGTTCGGTGCGCCGCTGAACATCATCGCGACGAAACCGGCAATCGAAGACTGTCTCGTAAGTTCGAATCGCCGGGCTTTTACGATGCCGATCCTGACAAGTCTTTCCAGAGTTTCTTCCGACAGGTCATGCACCGCAAATTCGCCGCCCTCCGGCAAACGGACGATCGATTCGCTGTAGTTCGAAAGCACATGGCGGACGACTTCGCGTTCGAAATTTGCTTCCGAGACGGCGGCCATCACGTCCATCTGTTCTCGCCTGACATTCAGTCTCATCGAATTTGTTGGGCATCGACGCCAAAGCCGAGTCGCGTTTCCACCAGTGCATCGTTCGCGATGTGCATACGGCAGATCTCCGATTTATCGAAAGATTCCGCAAAAAAGTATTTGATCTGGCCGAAGATAAAATTCAACTCGTCGATCGTGCACGTGACGAGGAACGGCACCAACACGCGCGGGTCGTAATAACGAAACAGCATCGGATGACCTAGATCGTCATCGACGGTCAATATCGAACGAAGCTGGCGGCGCATGCCGCCGGGCGAGAGCGGGCTTTGTGCAAAGATCCCCCAATGCTTGCCCCAACATTCGGAAAAGAGCCAGTTGCAGAAATCCGAATCGCGTTCAAGCAAGACCATGTAGGGCGCGACATGGACCACCTCGTCGGAAAGCTCCCCGCGATAAAGGCAGCTGTGCCGAGGCCCCATTTCGTAAAGGCGATTCGGAAGGTTCGGCACCGACGCGCCGTCAAGTACGGCATACGTGTATGCATCTTGTCGGAACAGGTAATTGTTGAGCTCGTCCTTCATGCGCGAAAACTATCGATCAACTCCGGCTGCATATCTCGCAGAAAGCCGTACCGCCCTTTGCTGCATTTATCAACACAAGTGCTGCAGGGGATTGGAAATCCGGGCGAGTAGGCGGCTGTTTCGGCGGTTGTGGCTCGGTCCTTAGTCCGGGATCGGCTTTGTCGGCTTCTTTTGCTTCCTTCGGCGGTTCGGGATTGCTGCCCGAGCCTGAGCCGGCCGCTCCGCCGCTGTTTATCATTACCATCGTGCCCTTGATAAAGATCCCCGCCGCATTAATGTTGATGAAATTGCCGCCGACCTTCAGCGTGAGAGACGTACCGGTTTCGAGTGTCATGCTCGTCCCCGATTTGAGATGGATCTCGGTTCCCGCGTCGACGGCAAATTTCATCCCCGCCTTTTTTTCGATATCCATACCGGAGTGCACTGAGATCGAGCCGTCGACCTTCTCGTTGTGATCGCCGAGCACTTTCAGGTGTTTGTCTTTCTTGACCTTTTCGAACTGGTCATTCTCCACGATCAGATGACGATCGTGAACGATCAATTCTTTTGTGTCGTTTTTGACGCGGATATCCTGGTCCTTTT
>JAICPV010000122.1 GCA_025929655.1 Pyrinomonadaceae bacterium | reverse complement strand
CTGCTGCCCCTTCGCGAACCCTTCGCCGAAAACGCCGCCGGACCCGATCGCGTACAGAGACTGAACTACCTGATATCCGGCATCGTCAGCGTGCTTGAATGGATCCATGAACGCCATGACGCGCTGCATGCGCCACGGCGCAAAAAGAACAAGCGCGCAGGCGCCAGCCGCAGCCGAAGCCGCCACTACCGCGAAATGTGCGAGCCTCGCTCCGGCGGAAAAGTATACGGCGCCGAAAATGACGCAAATTACGATCGTCGTGCCGAGGTCGGGTTCCAGAACGATCAGGGCAGACATGAATCCGAGAACGCCAAGGCAAGGCAATACTGTTTTCTTAAGATCGCCGACCGTATCCTGGTTTTTGACAAGAAAGTATGCGAGGAACACCGGGAGCGCGATCTTTGCCATTTCAGACGGCTGAAGCGAGAAAGTTCCGATGCGGATCCAACGCCGGGCACCGTTTATCTCCGGGAACAAGAAAACTATAAGCAAAGCAGCGATCGTGATTCCAAGCAGGGAGTAAACAACCGCGGGACGCTCGAGCCGGCGGTAATCGACCTGGCTGATTGCAAACATCAGGACTATCCCCGCCACGGTGAAGCCGAGCTGTTTGTAAAAGTACGTGAACTGCGTTGCGCCCTGGGTTTCGCGATGGGCGATCATCGCAGAAGCGCTGTAAACCATCATCGTGCCGAACAGCGCCAGGCCCGCCGCGATGGCGAACAAAAACCAGTCTGTGCGATGTTCGCGTTGGATCATTTTCCGTTTACTGCTGCCTCACCGACGCTTGATGCTTCGAGTTTTCGAACTTCACTTTTAAAAACTTCACCGCGCTCTTCGTAACTTTTGAACATATCGAAGCTGGCACATGCCGGAGCGAGAAGCACGGAATCACCCTTTTCAGCGCTTTCGGCAGCATTTCGGACCGCCTCGGCGATCGAACCAACGCGCCAGATCGTCGCATAATGCTTTAATTGCGACTCGATATTGTCGCCGTCGTCGCCCATAACTATCAGTGTTCTCACTTTTTCTTCAATAAGCTTCGCAAGCGGCTCATACGGTGCATTTTTGCCACGGCCTCCCAGTATCAACACTATCTTGCCGTCGTCTTCCTTCAGTGCTTCCAGCGCCTTCAACGTTGCATCCACCGATGTCGCTTTCGAGTCGTTGTAAAATCTCACGCCGCCGATCTCCGACACCAACTCCATACGGTGCTCGACCCCTGCGAAACTCTCGATCGTTTCGGCCATCGACTCCGGTGAAACCCCACAAGCCAATCCCGCCGCTATTGAGGCAAGGACATTTTCCACGTTATGCAGACCGCGGAGCGCGATCCGGTCGCGAGTCGTCAAAACCTTTTCCTTTCCGCTCGAACGGCATACGAGGTCACGGCCCCGAAGGAACAGGCCCTCTTCCAGATCACGCTTCACACTGAACATCACGACATTTGCCTTTAAGCCGTTTGCCCAATCGATGGTGATTTCGTCATCCGCGTTCAGCACCGCGACATCGTCCGTAGTTTGATTGAGAAAGATCCTGTGCTTCGCCGCGGCGTAATCGGTGAAGGACTCATACCGATCGAGATGGTTCGGCGTCACGTTCAGACAGATCGCCACGTTGGCCCGGAAATCCCGGATCGTTTCGAGCTGGAAACTTGAAAGCTCCACTACGGTCCAGCCAGCGTCCGTCGAGGTTTCCGCAAGCGTAAGCAGCGGCGTGCCAATATTTCCGCCGACCAGCGTTTTGATGCCCGCGTTTTTCAAGATCTCGCCGATCAAAGTGGTCGTTGTCGTCTTTCCGTTCGAACCGGTAATGCCGACGATCCGGCCCTTCATGAATCGATAAGCAAGCTCGACCTCGCCGATAACTTCTCCGTCTTTTCGATCGACATAGCGAGCGGGGATCGTGTTTGTCGGAACGCCGGGCGATATAACGACCAGATCGATCTGATCCAGCAGCCACGACGGCAGCTCACCTGTGATCAGTGCAACGTTAAAGCCCTCTTTCAATGATCGAGCATCGTGCGTCCATTCCTCGACGGGCTTACTGTCATGCAGCGCCACCACGGCACCGTGCGCGCTCAGAAATTTCGCGGCTGCCAAGCCCGAACTTCCGGCTCCAAGCACTAAAGTTTTCCGGCCCTTCAATTCCATTGTTTCCGATCGGATCGTGAGCGCGTTCCAATTTTTACCGCAGCTTCAGAGTCGACAAACTTAGCAAAGCGAAAAGTATCGCGACGATCAAAAACCGAAAAACGATCTTCGGTTCCTTCCAGCCCGAGAGCTGAAAGTGGTGATGGAGCGGCGCCTGCAGGAAAACACGTTTGCCGACGCCGCCGCTGCGTTTCGTCAGCTTGAAATACGAGACCTGCAGCATCACCGAGATCGCCTCCAAAATGAACACCCCGCCGATGAACGGCAGCAAAAACTCCTGCTTCGTCAAAACTGCCACTGTGCCGAGCGCCCCACCGATCGCGAGTGCCCCCACGTCGCCCATGAAAACTTCCGCAGGCGGCGCGTTGTACCACAAAAATCCAAGGCTTGCCCCAACCATTGCTCCGCAGAAAACCGTCAGTTCGCCCGCCGCAGGGTTAAACGTGATATCAAGGTATTCTGCCCACCGCCGATCACTGCCGACATATGTCAAAGCCGTCAAAGCCGCCATAGCGACGAAGGTCACACTAGTTGCGAGGCCGTCAAGCCCGTCGGTCAAGTTCACCGCATTCGACGCCCCGAGCAAAATGAAAATGATAAAGACCAGGTACAGGCCGGGCGGGATCACGCTGATGCCCAACGGATCCGCGGTGGCCTTTATGAAAGGTATGCTCACGTTCCACGAATAGTTTGTGAACCAAAAAAGCACCGCCCAAACTCCGAAAGCCGTCAACAGCTGGCCGAGTAGTTTTTGTCTGCCCGTCAAACCAAGGCTCCGCTTTTTGACGATCTTTATGTAATCGTCCGCAAATCCCACGATCGCAAAAAGCGTGGTTGACGCCAGCGCCAGCCAAAGGTAAAGGCTGTCGAGCCTTCCCCAAAGAACGGTCGAAAGTATGACGGCGCCGATTATCAAGATTCCGCCCATCGTCGGCGTGCCGCGCTTCGCCTGGTGCTCTTCGGAGAGTTCCTCGCGGATCTCCTGGCCGTACTTCATTGCGGCCAGCTTTTTGATCAAATACTTTCCGAGAAAAAGCGAGATCAACAGCGACGTGATCGTTGCCCACGCAGTACGAAAGGTCACATACTGGAATACGTTCAGGCCCTTATAGAAATACGATTCGCTGACGGCGCCGTATTGCCGGAAAAGGATCTGATAAAGAAGGAAATAAAGCATCGAGTGCTTCCGAGACTATTCGGTCTCCGTATCCTCCAGCTTATGACTTTTCAAAAGAGCTTCGATAACTTTCTCGGTCCGTACACCACGCGAACCTTTAACAAGAATAACGTCGCCGGCTTTGACTTCACGCGAAAGAATTTCACCGGCCTGATCTGAATCTTCTGCGAAAACTGAATCGGCGAGGCCTGCGGTTCTCGCGGCATCAACAATTTCTTTTGCCAGGCCGCGAACGCCGATCAATTTGTCTATACCGCTGTTCGCGATCGCTTCTCCGGTTTGTCGATGCAGCGCCACTTCGTTGGACCCAAGCTCCAGCATCTCACCCGCAACTACGATCTTGCGCTGTCCGGGCAAGCAGCCATCGACGAGCGTGCCGATCATCGACATCAAAGCCGCCGGGTTTGAATTGTACGAATCATTGATGACCGTGAATCCTGCGGCGAAATGCAGGACTTCGCCGCGCTGCGGAGGAGGCGAAGCTGAACTTAAAGCCGTCGCGATCTCGGCCGGGATTATTTCAAAAACATGGCCGACCGTAGCGGCAGCGAGGGCGTTCGAAATATTGTGTTTGCCGTTTAGCCGGAATGTGACGTGCGCTGTTCCCATTGGTGTCCGCAGCTCGAATGTTGTTTTGCCGAATCCTCTGCTCTCAATTCCTTCGGCGGACACGTCGGCTCGGTTGTCGATTCCGTAAGTAATGACCGTACCGTTAGCGACTTGCCGCATGTCGGCGACTCTTACATCGTCGGCATTCAAAATGGCGGTCCCGCCTGGCTTCATTCCCTCAACCAATTCGGCTTTCGCCTTCGCTACGTTCTCGATCGAGCCGAGATGCTCCACGTGTACGGGAAGAACGTTTAGTTCAACCGCCACGTCCGGCGGTGTGATGCGGCAGAGCCTTGCGATCTCGTTCATCGGCGTGGACATTCCCATTTCGAGAACGGCGATGTCGTAGGATGGGTCTTCGGCGAGCTTTAAGACGGTTAGAGGATGGCCTATTCCGTTGTTGAAATTCTTGATGTTTCGCAGGACCTTTCGGCCCGACGATTCGAGCACGTGCGCGGTTAGCTCTTTCGCTGTGGTCTTTCCGGCGCTTCCCGTTATCGCGACGACAGGCTTGTTCCATTCCTCATAAACGCCGTGGGCGAGCTTTTGAAATGCCGCTATAACGTCAGGTACCTGGACGATCCGGTCACTGTATTTTTCCAAAGCGGCTCGATGTTCTTCGAAACGATTCGACCGAATTACCGCCGCTGCTGCACCGTTTTCGAAAGCCGAAGGTACGAATTTGGTGGCGTCGTCGAAGTCGCCGTTGAAGCCGTTATTAGCGTAATCGGGCTGGGATAATGCGAAAAAAATGCCGCCCGCCCTAACGACGCGAGAATCGATGGCAAAGTGAGTAACGTCGCGGTCGTACAAAGCGGGCTCCAGTTCGGGCGCCGGCGCGCCCATGTTTTCGATCACATTCTTTAGTTTCAAGTTTTGAATTTGTCTTTTGGATTCAGAAACCCTCGTTCGATCTGTACCTTTGGTTTCGGAATATCCTTTGGCTTGGTTGGGGCCGAAGCCGGCTTTTCAACCGTGCTGCTTTTTCCACCGCGCAGAGCCGAGGTTGTTTTAGAGTTTTTTTCGGCCGGAACCCCCTGATTCGAATCACCGTTTCCGATCGATTCCGGTATATCTTCTTCGATGATCGGTTGGTTTTCGGCGGTGAGGTCGAAAGGCACTCGCATTTCCGCAAGCACGCTTTCCGCGATCTCCTTGAATACCGGTGCCGCGACGCCGCCGCCGTCGCGCCCGCCGACTTTCGGCTCATCCATCACGACCGCGATCGTAAATTCCGGGTTCTCGAGCGGCGCAAAACCGATGAACGACGACATATATTTTGCGGAATTGATCCGCTTCATCTTCTCGTCGAACTTCCACGCCGTCCCGGTCTTGCCCGCCGAAGTGTAGCCGTTCAGCTGGGCGCGCCGGCCTGTGCCGCTAGTCACCACGGCGCGCATCAATTGGTGCATGCCGCGCGCGGTTTGGCGGCCCACCACCTGTTCAGCCACAGGTTTCGACTCGAACGTCTTTGTTTGGTCTGATCGACGGATCTCCTTGATGATATGCGGCTTCACCTTCACCCCGTCATTCGCTATCGTCGCAAAGGCGGCTGCCATTTGCAACGCAGAGACGCCAATTTCGTATCCGATAGACATCGACGCAAGCGAGTCGCCGTACCACTTGCTCGGATTGCGAACAATACCCGAAGTTTCGGCCGGAAGTTCGATGCCGGTCGGCCTGCCGAATCCGTATTTCTGCATCATCTCGTAGAAACCATCTTTACCAACACGCATGCTCGTCTTGATCGCGCAAACATTACTGGAATGCGCGAAGGCTTTCGTCGCGTCGACACTTCCGATGGCATGTGAATCGCTGAACCTGTGGCCTGCAACTTCGATCGTCCCATCGCCGGAGTCGATCGGGGAGTTCGGATTCAGAAGATTCTTTTCGAACGCGGAACTATACGTGATCAATTTAAAAACGGAGCCGGGCGCATACACGCCCTGGATGCAGCGGTTCGAAAGATTCTCTTTATTAATGCTGTCGAGCTTGTTCGGGTCGAACGTCGGGTAATTCGCCAGGGCAAGGATCTCGCCGGTCTTCTGGTCGATCACGATCGCCATACCTGCTTTAGATTGCGATGCTTTGACCTGACGCTCCAGCGCCTGTTCGACTTTGAACTGAATCGAGCTGCTTATGGTCAGGACGACATCGTTCGGCGTCACTTTTTCGGAAATCGTCTCGTCGTAAACGCGGCCTAAGCGATCGCGTTCCTGCGTTTTTCGGATGACGGCGCCGTAAAGTTCGTCATTCTGCGATTGTTCGATGCCGGCCTGCCCGACACCTTCGGCATTGCTGAACCCGATCACGTGGGCCGCAAGTGTTTGGTGCGGGTAGCTTCGCTTCTGATCTTCCCTCCAGTAGAGGCCCGTGTATTTCGGAAGGTCTCCCTTGCGCAGGCCCTCCGTTTCGAGCGACGCATTTACGCGTTGAACGGATTCGTCATCGAGCCCTTTCGCGATCGGCACGTATCGTCGCTCCAGATCCTTTCCTTCTTTGAGTTGTGCGAGTATTTTCGCTTTGTTCAGCTTCAGCGCCTTCGCGATGTCGGCGGCGGTTTTCTGCGCGTCGTCGATCTGGGTGGCGTCCGCGAAGAGTGTCTTAACGACAACGCTGACCGCCAACGCACGGCCGTCCCGGTCGAAGATCGATCCCCGAAGCATCTGGCTTTGCTTAACATCCGTTCGCAGGCTGGATGCCCTTTCCTTCAACCACTCATGCTGGCCCACCTGCAGGTAAACAAGCCTCGCGCCGATGCCGCCCATCCACACGATGAGGACGGCGACGATAAGCATGTACCGTATGAACGCGGTTTGCTGCGGATCTTTTTTTGGCTTTCGTCG